>JBEGQX010000188.1:0-11702 GCA_041180805.1 Planctomycetota bacterium | reverse complement strand
GCCAGCAGGTAAAGGCATGCTGGTGATGGTCCCTTCCCAGCGAGGCCGGGCCCCGGTTGCCCTGGCTGAACGGGGTTCTGCCAAATTCCGTGGACCAGATGACCAGGGTATCTTCCAGCATGCCCCGTTGTTTTAAGTCTTTCAAAAGTGCCGCACAGGGTTGATCCAGCAGCAGGGCCTGCTTGAGGTGATTGTCGCGCACATCTTCGTGACCATCCCAATTGATGCGTGGGGAACCCAGCGCCCCGCCATTGTAAATTTGCACGAAGCGTACCCCACGCTCGGAAAGCCTTCTGGCCAGCAGGAAATTCCGAGCCGATGCTCCAATCACCGGATCATCAATCCCATACAGCTTGCGAACATGGGAGGGTTCATCGCGAAAATCGATAACCTCTGGAATGCTGGACTGCATGCGGGCAGAAAGCTCGTACGCCTTCAGGCGTGCTCCCAGCGAACTGTCAAAGGGATCGGCATTGGCATAAGCCTGATTCAACCCGGCAAGCAACTTCAGGCCCGCCCGTCTGGAATCGGCGCTGATATTTTTAGGGGTATGGAGATTGGCGATAGGGTTTTCATCGCTTCCTCGCATCATGGTGCCCTGATGCTCCGCGGGAAGGAAACCATTGCTCCAGTTCGCGGTTCCACCATTGACCAGTCCCCGGGGATCAGGCAGCACCACAAAGGTGGGAAGATTTTCACTCAGGCTGCCAAGCCCGTAAGAAATCCATCCACCCAGGCTGGGAAAGCCCTGCAGGGTGAAACCAGTGTTCATCTGAAAACAGGCTGGCGAATGCGACGGGCTTTTGGCAACCATCGACCTGACAAAACAGATGTCATCCACACAGTTGGAAAGGTGCGGGAAAAGATCACTGACCCAGGCCCCGGAATTTCCCCGCTGGCGGAATGCGAACACGCTTTTTTTCAACAATCCGGGTGATGCAAAGAAGGTATCCAGCTCGCCCTTGTTCGTCAGCGAGGTGCCATCCAGTTTTTCCAACTGGGGTTTGTAATCAAAGGTGTCCACCTGGCTGACACCGCCGGGCGAGAAAACATGAATCACACGCTTTGCCCTTGCGGGAAAGTGCAGTCCCTTGGTTGCTGTGGCGCCCAAGGCACCATCCCTTTGCATCAACCAGGCAAAAGCCATGGCTGCCAGGCCACCGCTTGCACACCCCAGAAAAGGGCGCCTTCCAAAATTCCCAAACTGAACCGGGTTTTGAAAAGGCATGTGCATCCTAGTGGTTGTAAAGAAATTCACTGGAGTTAAAGACCGCCCAGCAAACCGTCGCCAGGCCATGCTGGCGGGCAACATCCATCGCCCGGGCAGATTCATTTTCGTTCGGTCTTCTGGAATACGCCATCTCGTAGAGCCTTTGAACCTGCAACGATACATCCGGTTGCTGATCTGCTAGCTTTTGCGCCAGTTTCATCGCTTGCCTGACCACAAACGCATCATTCATGAGGGCAAGCGCCTGCAGTGCTGTGGTGGTGGGAGTCCTTTTGGGTATGGTAACCGATGGCGAGGGACAATCCAAGGCATCCAGTAACGGGCTGCGACCAGTGATAACCTGCATGCGGTAAATGCTTTTGCGGTTATAGATCGGATCATCCCTGTCAAACAGATGGTAAAAGTAGGTGTTAAGCTGCGTGACCGTGTAGGGTTTAAAACTGGGGCCGCCCATTTCGCCGTTCAGGTTGCCCGCCAACAAGAGCATCGCATCGCGGACCACTTCCCCTTCCAACCTGAGCGATGGAAAACGCCAAAGCAACCTGTTATCTGCATCCACCCGGTGCGCCTTTTGATAATCCGACATGGTTGATGCCTGTGGAATGCACGCCTGCTGATACGTGGCGCTACCCATGATCAACCGGTGCATATGTTTGATACTGTAACCACTGCTCATGAATTCCCCGGCAAGCCAGTCGAGAAGCTCTGGATGCGAGGGCCTGCCACCGTTAAAGCCAAAATCACTTGGTGTATCCACCAGACCCACGCCAAAGTGATACTGCCAGATGCGATTTACCATCACCCGGGCTGTCAGCGGGTTATCCGGGTGCGCAAGCCACTTCGCAAATTGAAGCCTTCTTTCCCCTTCGGGCTGATCCTCTTTTTGGGAAAACGAAACCTGAGGGATTCGAGCCGCCGACAATACATTGGCGGTCACCTTCTCGCCCGGTTGGCGGATGTCTCCACGGGTGAACATCACCGTGGGCTGGGGTTGTTCACGGGTTCCCACAAATCCCACCACCACCGGATACTGTTTCTCCAGATGTTGACGCTGCTTTTCGAGTTCCTCCCGCAGGGAATCCCTTTCCTTTTTCAACTGATCCGCCCGGTTGGTATCAGAGGCGCTTTCCTTGATTTGCTTTTGCAAGCCGGCATCCTTCGATTCGAGGGCACTGATCTGCCGCCGAATTGGCTCGGTCTGTTTCTGCCATTCCTGTTCCTGGGCGGGCGCAAGTAGCCTTCGCACACCGTGCACCTTGGCTTTCTGCGAATGATCGACACCCTCGAACACCGCTTTGATCTGATAGTAGTCACGCTGGGGAATCGGATCAAACTTGTGATCATGACAACGGGCACACTGCACGGTAAGGCCCAGAAATGCCATGCCCACTCCGCCTACGATTTCTTCCAGTTGTTCCTCACGGGATTGAAGTCGACCGAATTTGCTGGGGGTAACCCTTTGAACCGCATCCCAGGGGCCGGCCACCAGAAAACCCGTTGCTGCAATGCTTTCACCTGTCACCTGTTCCTGCACATCACCTGCAATCTGCTCGAGCACAAACTGGTTGTATGGTTTGTCAGCATTGAGTGAGGCGATCACATAATCACGAAAAGTGTAGGCATGCGGGCGCTGCATATCCTCCTCAAAGCCATCGCTTTCGGAAAAGCGGGCGACATCCAGCCAGTGTCTGGCCCATCTCTCACCATAAGAAGGAGAAGACAGCAGTTTTTCCAACCATCGTTCGCTGGCATCAACGCTCGTTCCATCCACAAAGGCATGCACATCTTCCATAGAGGGTGGCAAACCGGTTAAATCCAGGCTCATTCTTCTTAGAAGCGTTCTTCGATCTGCAGGTGGGGAAGGTCGAAGCCCCTTCTCGCGCAGCTTCGCAAGGATGAAGGCATCCACCGGGTTTTTTCCCCAACCCTCTGGCACTTCCTTCACAATTGGCGCAGCTTCCTTCCTTACCGGTCGCAACGACCAGAAATTTCCATCCGCCTTCGACTTCTCCCTTAACACCACTTCCTTCGGCCACACTGCACCTTTATCAATCCATTCCTCAATCTTTCTCACCTCTTCCACTGTCAACGCAGCCTTCTTTCGCGGCATCTCTGGCTTGGCGCCCTCTTTGGACGGCACTATCTTTTGATACAACAGAGACTCTTTTGCTTTGCCCACCACTATCGCCGGACCTTCTTCACCTCCCTTTAACGCTGATACCATTGTCTCAAGGCTTAGACCTCCTTTCGCATTCGATCCGTTATGGCACTCGATGCAACTCCTTATCAATATCGGTGCCACCTCCTCGTGAAAATTCTTCTCCAACTTGGCGAGGGAGATGGCTAAAAAACATGAAAGAATCATTGCATGAATAATCATCAACAACTACCCATCTGCCAAAAGAAATCAAAAGGCATACAGAGTCCATCGCAAGGAACTTAATGAAGCTAGTTAAGATTAACCCACCCATAAAAAAGGGGCAAGGAACTATAACTCTGGAAATTAAGGGTGAAATAGAACCACTCGTTTGCCAAAAAGCTTCCATAAATTAGAGTTTGAACAAGCTATTAATTAAGAATACAATAATCCTATATTCATTACTTGCCCAGGAAATGAACATGCCCTTCAAAAGAAAGCCCTCTGGATTCACTCTCGTTGAATTGCTGGTTGTACTTGCAATCATTGCCATTCTTCTTGCGCTTTTAATGCCTGCCATTCAAAAGGTCAGGGAATCCGCAAATATCTTGCAATGCAAAAATAATCTTAAGCAGTTGGCATTGGCGGTTCGCAACTATGAAACCGTTAATAAATACATGCCAAAATACCACGACAGCAATCCTCAGAACTGCAGTTGGGTTATTGGTTTATTGCCTTTTATCGATAAAGAAGGTCTTGTGCCCATATTAAACTCCAAAGGTAAGGCAGCCACAGGCACTTATGTTCCCGGCACCGGGGGCACTCCCGGGCGATGGGAACCACCCAATACCACCAGCGTTATGACTGATCCTGGTAACCCCGGCAAAATGGAACCCGTCTACTACAATGGTATTTATCAAATGCAACTGGTTGGTTATGTGCCACCCACCTATCGTCTGGAACCACCAAACGCTACTTATATCGGCGGTACTCCGGGAACACCGGGTTATTGGGATCCTCCAGGAAGTGGGCCTGAACCACCAGGGCAATGGGATTCCCCTGCAGCACAAGTAAATATGCCTATTCTTAGGTGCAAGTCTGATCCATCCGCACCCATGGGCTTCAAATACAACGACTATTTCACGGTAACCAATTATCAAGCCAACTGGAATGTCTGGGGAGATGCCAGCGGCAATGCCAAAGTGCTGGAAGATTATGGTGGTACTGGCAAAAATGCCCCAGCCCAAAGGTCTTTGAATATTCGGGATGGATTATCCAATTCCATTTTGTTTGGCGAAGGTTACGCTTATTGCGATACCTTGGGTAGAACCGCTTTCTTTTCCTGGTCTTATGAGGCCTTGTATGGCAATACTTTTGGCCTGACATATCGGATTGGCCCGGGGGGATTCATCACAGATCGTGGAAAGGTTCCCCAAAATTATCTTGAGGATGGCATGCCCAACACCTACAAGTTTCAGGTTAAGCCGGTACCAAAGCCTTATCGTGAGTGCCCTAAAGGCACCGAATGCTGCAACATGATTGTGGCACAAACCGGTCACTCTTACATGCCCGTGGCCTTTGCAGATGGAAGCGTGCATCTTATAGGGCAGGAAATTTCCCAAAAAACATGGAATTGCCTGATGCAACCGCGTGATGGGGAAACGCCGGGGCCATATTAGAACATCCAACGTGAATCGATTCCATGTCTGAAAAACCCAAAAAAATCGATGCTTTTATCGTTGCCAAGGCTGGTTCGAAGATCGTATTTGTTACACCCGAAGAAATCAAAAAATTGGTAAGGCGTGGTCTTATAACAGGTGATGACCTTGTTTACAGAAAAAACCTAAAGGTCTGGACCCCTGCCAGGGATGTGAAAGGTCTTCGGAGCCTTATTAAGCGTATTGAAACAGGTGAATTGCCATTATCCAAATCTGCGATTCAACCCGCCTTGGTGGATTCAGGTAGGCATGCAACTCCCAAAGTCCTGGAACCACAATTACCAAACCCGCCAATTCAAGCAAACCTGATCCTTGAAAACCCCATCAATCCTGTAACAAGCCCCACTCAGGATAATTCCAAAAAGCTTCTTGAAAACCTGCTTTCGAAAAACATTCCCACTCCCAAAAAAACATCAACAGAAGAAGATTCAGAACCTAAACACTTATTTTCCAAAAACAATCTGAAAATTGCAGGACTGATTTGCGTGATTCTTCTGGCCATTTACTGCATGATTCCAACTGGCTACCCTACCATTCCCAGGAAAGACCTCATTTCAGGGAAAGTTTTCCTCGACAAAAAGCCGTTATCTGGTGGGGCAGTAATTATTGAGGCCGAGGGAAGGGAATTCAGTTCCATCATCAACCCGATTGGAAACTTCACCATCAAAGATCCACCAAAGGGTTCTTTAAAGTTTAAACTCAACGGTCTTGAACCCATGCCCGGTAGCAAATCATCCAAGCCGGTTGCAAAGATCCCCAATGGCCCCAGCATTCCTGATAAATACCTCAACTATGGAAATGGTATCACTCTGAATTACAAGGGTGGTTTGGCAGTTCTTGATATCAGCATGCAATCCAAATAATCGAATCCCTCAAGCCATTATTCCCTCCAGAAGGTGGAGGTGGGAGTTTGGTAGCGTACATTCAAATGGGGTGTTTCCAACCGTTTTTGGTTGTCCCCCAAAGAAGCCAGGCATGCTGCCAGAACTCCAGAGGTAAGCAAGGTTCGTTCAATCGGGTATGGTGTTTTTCCGGTCAGGAACAGTTCCTCTGCCTTGCTCATAAGTGCGGCGGAATAACTCACATTGGGATTGGGCGGAAGATAGAAAAGTGTGCTCAGGGGTTCTTGTTGTGACTTAACCCTGGCGGCAAAGGTAAAATCACCCACCAGCCCGTTCATCAACAGCATGGTGGCACGAGTGCCATCCGAGTACTCCACCTTATAGGCTACCGGATTTTTCACCCATTCCGCTGCCTGTTTCCTTGAAGGCAAGCGATGGCTGTAGGTTGGCGCCTGTGTCAAAGTCTGCGATCGGCTTAAGCAGGCTTCAAATAACGCCGGGTTCCAACCACCTTTTTCCCACGATCCACAATCAAATGCTTTCCAAACTGCTTCGCCCCGCAATGCCTGCACAGCCCTTACCCCGGTTTCACCGCCCTTGCGCCGCTCCGCCATGCACTGAATCACCTCTAAGGCGTGGAAATCATAGCTGTCCACGCCGCCCATGGCCAGGCACATCATTTCCTCGATCTCAGTACCCTCTGGCATCTCGATGGATGGCATTCGCCAGGTGACTGGCAAAGATGACCCTGCCAGGAATGGGAACTTCATACTGCGGGATATCTCCACCATTTCCCTGGCCCATTCCCAATTCCAGGAAAGGTGCTTGTCGTTGAAGATGGGTGCGGTTTTGCCATCCTTTTTGAAAACATCGACTACCTGTTTGAAGAATTCATAACGGGGATATTTCTTCTGGCCAAGCTCATTATCGGGGTAGTTGCCATGCTCGCCGATGATCAGAACGGCATCCACGGCCAGTTTGTTGGTACCACAACGGAGCGCCTCGGCGATGGAGGGATAAATAGTGAGGTTGGATTCCCTGGCCCGGGATCTGCTTAGATCGCTTTCCGGAAATTGATCCACATAGGCGGAAACAACATCGATTGGTGGTTTGTGCCATTTGCCACGAACAGGGTAACCACCCAAAAACCTTTCCCCCATGTGCCAGGCATGGGAACGAAAGCGCCATTCTGTGGTGATAATGGCGAGCTTTTTTCGAGGCTCGTTTTGCTGTGCGCCAAGAAATGGCGGCACTGTAAGTCCAAAGGCCAGGGCGCCCAGATAATCTCTTCGATTTAGCATGGCCAATCCTACCAAATTTGTGTTTCACAGCGGGTGGGGTAAACGCATCCGTTAAGCGTAACCAAGAAACGCTCCCCGAACAACCAAATGCCAACCAACGCCACTATTTGCTGGCAAAAGTGGTTTTATTGGATCAACATAAGGTTCCATCATTATTGTCAGGAGAGGAATTGCCGATGTTCAGGGAATATCTTTTGCGGGTTTTCGCGCTGTTTCTTTTTTCCGGGGCATCGTTCGGCTCGGATTTGCGAATCTACTTTGTGGACATGGAGGGCGGAGCAGCCACCTTGATAGTGACCCCCGCGGGTGAATCCCTTCTGATTGATTGTGGCAACCCCGGCAAGCGTGATGCAGAACGCATTCACAAGGTGGCAACCGAAAAAGCCGGCCTTAAATCGATCGACCACCTGTTTATCACTCACTGGCATTTGGATCATTATGGTGGCGCACAAAGGCTTAGGGAACTAATGCCCATCGGACAGTTTTGGGACCGTGGCATTCCGGAAAACCTTCCGGAGGATGCAAAGAACTTTCCTATCTTAATTCAGGCCTACAAGGCGGCTGGGGGTGACAAGTCCAAAACTCTAAGGGCTGGCGATGTTGTTCCATTGAAACAAAAAGAAGGCGCTCCAAAACTTTCCCTGAAATGCGTTTGTGCCAGCGGTGAAGTGATGAAAGACAAGCCAGGTGCCCCGGAAAACCCCATCGCCAGCCAGCACCAACCAAAACCCAATGACCCATCGGATAATGCAAAGAGCCTGGGCTTTGTATTGAAGTTTGGTGATTGGACATTCCTGGACTTGGGCGATCTTACCTGGAATGTGGAATACAAACTCGTGCACCCTACTGACAAACTTGGGAAAGTCGATGTCTACCAGACCACGCACCACGGCCTGGAAATAAGCAACAACCCGGTGGTGATTAACACCGTGCAACCGCGTGTGGCAATCTTTAATAATGGCCCCAAGAAAGGTGGCCACCCCAGCGTGACCAGCACGCTAAGGCGTGTGGATGGTTTGGAAGCCATCTTTCAAGCACACAGGAATGTGAACGCAAGTGCCGCGGAGAATACCGATCCCAAGCATATTGCCAACGATGGGGAAAACTGCAATGCGGAAACCGTGGTGTTGAAGGTAGCCCCGGATGCCAAAACCTACTCGGTTCAGGCAGGCAGCCACAACCCCGTGAAATCCTTCAAGACGCGCCAACCCTAGGCTAGTTAAATTCAAACGAAGTTCCCTCAAAAGGGAATCGTTGGGAATTTACTTTACCAACTCTCCAACCAGAAGAATTGCGCCGGGGTAGAATGCCCTGCCTTCATAGCGTTCTGGTTTGTCCATCTTCTGTTCTCGCTGGGAAAGAATCTTTGCCTTGTCCGGCTGTTCCGGGTGAATCTCAATTTTCACCGTATGAACCGTATCAGGAAGTTCCGTGCCCACTAACAGGGTGGCAAGCCGGTGATAGGTGCAATAAGAATCAAACCGTGGAACAACACGAGCGGGTTTGTCATCCAGTGTAATAATCACCTGGCCGCAATCCGGGCCAATGATGTCATAGATGGAACATCTGGTACCCTTGAATTTAAAAGTGATCACTTCGCCCGGTTTGGATCCCTTATGCAAGGTGGGCAGGCGATTAGCCCACCGTTTGCCAAATTCATCCCGGTTAGTGTCAACCGCCAAAAAGCCCTTGGACAGCTCCGCATTTTGAATAGGAATCAGCTTCGCGTTTTCGTAGTTCGATTCCATCATGGGTTTTGGCAAAACATGCGCTTTGGGAGTTTTCGATGCCACCTGGATGGATGGCCAAGACCTTGCAATGGATTGCAAATACATCTCATGGCCGGTTTCCACATGCGGGTGAACTGAGTCGGGCGCAAAAGCAACCTTGTCGCCCAGTTTCTTTTTTTCTTCCTCGGTTTTTGGCAGAGGAGCCTTCCAAAGAAGCCTGCCTTCCTTCGCAAGTCGGATAACTTCCACACCAAGATGAATGGTGGGTATGCCGTAATGGTCCGCTACCTTTTCCATGGTGCTGGCAGAACGTTGATACTTGCCAGCAAGCATTTCTGGGGAAAGCGCCTCGGTAATGGTGTAAACAAAACAGATGTCACACTCAGGCAGGGTTTTCCATGTCTGGCGAACGATGCCTTCCATGCAACGGGTGATTTGCTCCGGGGCGGCCCCACCATCATTCACAGCAAATTCCACAAACAGCAGGTCTGGCTTTTTCTCCAGCACATCCTGTTGCAATCGAAACACACCCAAATCGGAACCAGTACCCCCGATGGCGGCATTGATTTCCGAAAACTTTGCCGAGGGAAATGTCTTCTGGAAAAAAGCCAGTGACTTTGGGCGCCAACCAGGCTGGGCTGTGATGGAACCACCCAGATAAGCGACTTTCAACTCTGCAACTTTGGTGCTGGCCTTGTTGAAAAAATTCGGCAACCCAGAGCGCGGGCTGGACTCTTTAAGTACAGGTTCATGTGCCAACGCTTGCCCTGCGAAAATAATAGTTACAAAAACTAGCGGGATGATATTTTTTTTCATGACAACCTTTTGTGATAGAAACCTTGAGTCTGATCGCATATGAGCATGAATAATTGATTGGGTCAAAAGAAACCCCCACCTTTTTATGCGAAGCAAAATATAGGTATGTCCTTAACATCACCTTTTTGATAAACATTGTAATGACGGGATCGAGAACTCAAGGATTTGGATTCATGGCCACCGTAGCATGGACCGAGGAAAGAATTCAGACAGCTTGCGCAGAGCTGGCCAATGCCACGCCTCAGGAAATCCTTCGTTGGTCCGTCAAACATTTCCATCCAAAGCTGACCATGGCGACAGCCTTCGGTGCTGAAGGTTGCTGCATCCTGCATATGCTTTACGAGATTGAACCCTCCGTGAGGGTTTTCAACCTCGACACCGGTTATCAATTCAAGGAAACCCTGGAGCTTCGCGAGCGCATTCGGGAAAAGTATGGCATTGAAGTGGAAATGATCCGGCCGGAAAAAACTGTCGAGGAATATGAAGCCGAGCACGGCGGGCCATTGTATCGCCATCGACCCGACCAGTGCTGTTACGATCGCAAAGTACTTCCGCTACGAAGGGCCGTTGCCGGCTACGAAGCCTGGCTAAGCGCCATCCGCGCAGACCAAACCAGCCATCGTGCATCCACGCCACTGGTGCAATGGGATGCCAAATTCAATTTGGTAAAAATTAGCCCTCTGCTGAAGTGGACCAAGAAAGATGTCTGGGATTACATCTTGAAGAATGATGTCCCCTATAACCCTTTGCACGATCAGGGTTACCCCAGTATTGGTTGCTGGCCTTGCACGCAACCTGTTAAGGATGGCGAAGATGAACGGGCAGGCAGATGGGCAGGATCGGCCAAAAAGGAATGCGGATTGCATGTCATCGAACATCAGGAAGGCAGCGGAATCTAAATTCCGGGAGGCTTCAGCATCATGCGTCTAAGTGCAAAAGTTGAATATGCCTGTCTTGCCATGCTGGAACTTGCTCAAAGCCAGGAAAAGACCCAGCCCACCCGTATCAAGGAAATATCTGTCAACCACCACATTCCTGATCGGTTCCTGGTTCAAATATTGCTGCAATTGAAGACGGCTGGGCTTGTGAAGAGTGTGCGCGGTGCAGCCGGTGGTTACCGACTTTCGCGGGATCCTTCCAGAATTTCGCTGGCAGACGTGATCCGTGCGGTGGATGACCGTGCTCTTTCAGGGCCGGAGGACACTCAGGCTTCCAAGACTCCGCTTGGGCTGGCCCTTACCAGCGCCTGGCACGATGTTTTTCGCGAGGAAATCCGCATGCTGGATGCATTAACCCTGGCGGAACTGCTGCGCCGGGCCAACACCGACCAATCTTTAATGTACCAGATTTAGCCTGGTCTGTTTGCAAGGGTAGAATTACCTTTATTTCCGTACATTCCATAAAGGCCGGATTGCTTTTTATTCTTCTCTGAATCATCATAATTACAGTCTTTTTAATCATTCTTTTTGGAGTCTTTACATGAAACCTTTCAAACCTAGACGAGGGTTCACCCTCATTGAGCTATTGGTGGTGATTGCGATCATCGCCATCCTGATTGGGCTGTTATTACCCGCGGTGCAAAAAGTGCGCGAAGCGGCTGCCAAGGCCAAATGTACCAACAACCTCAAGCAGCTAGGCCTTGCCATGCACAGTTACCATGATGTGCACCGGATCTTTCCAAGAAATTACACCCGCATTGGCACGAACGCCTGGGAAGCTGTAAGCGTCAATTTTCTTTTGTTGCCCTATATTGAACAATCGGCTTTGTATCAAAAACTGGCTCTTCCCGCCGACCCGGCGGTGGGAGACGGGGCCGCCTGGAACACCGACTGGGCTGCCGCTAACACCAAGCTAAGTGTCTTTTTATGCCCATCCTCGGAACCAGCACCTGATAGAACCGCGGGTGGGGTTTGGGGTGGCCCCGGTTGCA
>JBEGQX010000187.1:0-4568 GCA_041180805.1 Planctomycetota bacterium | reverse complement strand
TTTCGGCAGGCACAATCCTGCTCTCACGGTTCCATACCAAGGGAAAATGAAGGTCAGTTTTCTTAAAACTTGTGGCGTAGATGGCATGTTCCGGGTTTTCTTTGACTGCCCTGGAGGCATCCCCAACAAACCAACCTCTATCCAGCCCCTTGGGGTCTGGTTCACAAGCACCGGTAAAATGCCACCTATTGTCCCAGATTTCCACCCAAGTATGATTTCCCCTTTTATCAAACCAATTAGGGGTTCCAACAATTCTCGCGGGTATTCCAACAGATTTACAAGCATTACAAAGCATGATGGAAAGACCGGTGCAAGAAGCGGTACCCTGTGCAATCGATTCTTTTGGGCTAAGGTTTGGGGAGCTTCTCTGAGGTGCGTATTTTACATGCAACTTTTTGAAAAGTTCGTTGTTTAATTTCTGAACTGCTTCAGATGGTGTTTTACAATCTTTTACGATGGGCTGGCAAAGCTCAAAAAATTCTTTGCGCCAGGGGTCGCGTTTCTCATCCAAGTTTGCGTAGGGAAGCACATAGTTCAGGAATAACTCCTCGGGAATATTCATTGCCCATGGGAAAACTTTCCGGGCCTGAAATGCCAGGCTATGGTTCGTTAGAAGAAAATCAGAGGATAAATTAGTCAGATCCTTTTCCGGCATATTCAGCAAAAGAAATTCCATCGCTCCTTTTTGCTCTTGAGGTACCGCCTCCATGAATTTTTGAATTTCCCCCTTATTATTTCCTGATTTGGAGACCTGGTCTTGCAAGGTCGATTTTGCTGGTTCGGTTTGGCTATATGAATAAAGGTTAAGGGTTATTAAAAATAGAGATACCAAGCATCGCCATTTATCAAATTTCATGACAAATCCCCCATGCGAAAAGCTTAGGATAAGGCAACTGAAATTGAAAATCCATGATTGTCACTAACAGGCTGCGTCTTATTTTTTTGATTCCACAAGAATTAAATAATTTCCGGCAGAATCAGAACTAGCGTTATCAGAAATTTGCTTGTTCAGAATGATTTGAATGGAAGAAAAATTCAACATTTGAGGGGAACCCAGATCGATATCGGCGAATACCAGTGATTTTGAATTACAAATCAGCAGTCGGGAGCCAGAATTCCAAGGCAAATTTTTTTCCCTGGCATGTACACCTTTTACACCCAATGGAGCCGAATCACTCGAAAAGTGCTCGGTTTGGAATCCATCAAAATAATTAAAATAATGAGAGCCAAACTGAAAAATAGAGATGGATTTTTCATTCCATGAGACCAGGCAAAAATGTAAAAGGTTTGGGCTGTCGGTGGAGCTATCCAAAAGCACTTGGTTAAATTCATCAATGATATCTTTTGCGCACGAAATCGACTTCATCCCCAAGATGAATCTGGTGGCAAGAAGATGTTGCAAAAGAATTTCCAAAGGCGAGTTGGTTGTTGGGTTCACAACTAGAAGGTAATGCTCAGCCTTTTGAGTTTTCCCCCAGACTTCCAAGAATTTACTACCGTGTTGAGAATGCCTGTGTGTTTCCAAATGCTCCGGGGGATTAACCGAAAGGTGTTTCAACGAATTTCTGATAGAGGATTCCATGGCTTGCTGGGACTGCAAAACATGCTGGTAATTTTCCTTGTACCATTCCAAGGCGTTAATTTTTGCATTTATGTGTTTAGCTTGGTCCGTGCATTCCAATAAATTTTTAGCCTGAAGTTTGATCCATTCAGCCTGGCAGGGATATTCCAAAACAGAATCAACACCCAAAGAAAACCATTTTTGATGGTATTCTTTGGCTTGATTACACAAGGCTAAAACTTTTTGGCTGGGAACTTTTTGAAACAATCCTGATTTTACCAAGTTTGCCAAAGCTTCCCTTCCTTCCGAATTGTGCAAAACAATCAAGGAAGCTTCAGGGATTTTTTTTTCGAAAAGATTTGAATCTGAAAAGCATTCGGTGGGTGCAAGATCCTCCAGTGCGGTCTTGGCTAAAAAAGTGTTTTCTTTCGAGAAAAACAATATTTTCATGGCACCCATTCTGGGAAAGATTGAAACAGATGAAACTTTAAACAAAGCTGGATAAAAAAGGAATTGGAGAAGCACCTGTTGGTTCCAGCTGAAAATAAGCTTGCTTCCAGCTGAACCTAGGTTATGATACCCCCTTCTTATGGATGAGTTTCCTTTTGGAACCGTGTCGAAGCTGCAAGGAGGCAGTCGTATATGGCTTCACTACTATCTTTTTTTGATGAAACCCTTTTTCGCGCTGAACGCTTGTTCCAACTCGGAAGGGTTCAAGATGCTGGTAGTGTATTTGAAAGCCTGTCCCGTTTTTCAGATTTGCCAGTGGATGTGGTTGTTAAGCTTCGTTGCGGACTTGGCAAAATATCCCATCTATCCGGTTCCTATCGAAAAGCGGTTCGACACTTTACAGTAGCTTTGGCGCATTCCCCAAATAACCTTGAAATCCTTTTTCTTCGGGCAAAGACATTTGCCGTGCTTGGTAAAAAAGCTTTCAAGCGTTGCCAGATGGATTTGCAGGAAATTCTGCGGGCCAATGCCTCTTCTGCAAAAGCTAACAGTCTGTTAGGTTTGGTTCTCTCAAAAAATGGGAATCATGAAAGTGCTTTGGAATACCATTACAAAGCTGTGGATTTAAACAAAAAGCAGCCTGTTTATCTGAAAAGGCTTGTGAAGGTTTTAATGGATTTGGATATGTGGGATGAAGCTTGCTCGGCAATTTGCAAATCCATGTTTCCAAATAGTCAGAATAAAAAGTTTCAAGCCATTTGGGATCATTTTCAATTTCAAAGAACCAGGTTTGAGCAGGAAAGTAAAAGTTGCACTATTACCTCGGGCATGGTCGTACTGCCTTTTCTTAAATTAAATGAAGTAAAAAGTCATTCTGGAAATACTCGCACGGATGGTCCTGAATCCATACCTACCCCGCATGCCAGGAAGGCAAAGTTCAAAAAATCCAGTCGATGGGTTTAATTGTTGCTTCAAGCTAATTGGCGCAAAACTGTAGAATTCGAGCGGCGTTTCCTTCGCTTTGGGTTTCCTTGGAAATGACCAGAGTAATCTTGTGCTTCCCTGGTTTCAAATCATCCGCAAACATCACAGTTCTTGGGTAATGTAAGCCTTTGCTGTAGGAATGAAAAAGGTTTACTTGTTTTACAGGACTACCATCCAGGCTTGCCAGAATAATTCCTGCATCCGGCCCTGCGACTACGAATGCACCAATTGCAGTTCCTTCAAATTCCAGACTTGCTTCCGAACCAATGCTTGTTGCATGTAAAACAGGGGTTGAGGTGAAGCGCTCTCTTTTCCCACCTTTCAGGTTTTTCCAGTCAGGAATATCAAAAGTCCAGCCGGCTTTTATGTTGGCTCCACTGGGATTGATGAATCTTCCATGAAAATAACTGCCTTGATCTAGGGGTTCTGGTAACTTGTGCCCAATGATGGCGTTGGATTTGGTATCTTTCCAACTTTTTTGAAAAAGTTCCTCGATCATTTTTGCGCAGATAGCGTTTCCAAATGGGGCAGGGTGAACCCCACCGTATTGCTTCCAAGTGAGAGTTCCCTTGGTGATTTGTGTGGAAACCTCTTTCGCGAGGTTAATGGTGGGGATTTCGTAGTGTTTCGCCACTGTTTCATGGGCTTCCACAGTAAGGGGAACTTTTCCTTCCTGCAGGGATTTCAACATTCCCTCGTTAACAAAAAAAGTTACGACAATATCCATTTTGGGATTCGCCAATCGAGCTTGCCTGATGATACCCTCCATGCCCCTGATGCAATTTTTGCGTGTATGGTGGGCATCTTGGTCATCATTTACCGCGAACTCGACAAATAGTAAATCCACCTGTTTGTTAAGAACGTCTGTTTTAAGGCGAAAGGCACCGGTATTGGAGCAGGTGGAGGAAATTCCTGCGTTGGTGAAAGAGAACTCGGTGTTCGGAAAGGTTTTTTGCAGATAGTTGGAAACCATCGGACGGTAGCCGTTCATTTCGGTGATGGAGCCACCAAGGAACGCGACATTACCCTTTTTGGTTTTTTCAAAAATAATTCGGCAATTACTTAAGCTGCCTCTTGGTTGAATAGTATCGCCGAAGGTTTGATTTTCCGAAGCGTTCGAATTTCGAAGTCCGAAGATTATCAGCGGAATAAATAAAGTAATTGAAAACAGGACCACTTTTATCAAATGCTTGAACATGATTGGTTTCCTAAATGTACTCAAGGTCTAAAGAACTCTTTCTTCGCCTTCCAAATCTTGATCCTTCCAGTCTGTAACCAGCATGTGGCCCGGGCTATGGGTTATCAGGAATGGGATTTTGGAATTCACAGCAACAGCTTGGGGGGTTACTCCACATGCCCAAAAAACCGGTAATTCGTTGGAGTATATGGTTACCGCCTCGCCATAGTCTGGTTTAGTAAGGTCCTGAATTCCAATTTCGAGGGGGTTTCCAATATGAATGGGCGCACCATGTACCCTGGGAAATTTCCCGGTAATCTGGCAGGCCCTTAATCCATCGGATGGCTGCATGGGGCGCATCGAAACAACCATGGGGCCTTTGAAAACACCAGCGCT
>JBEGQX010000186.1:0-19007 GCA_041180805.1 Planctomycetota bacterium | reverse complement strand
TCTATGAGTCATCAAGGCAGCAAAAGCTGGTTGTGCTGGGGTGATTATTTAGGTTCCGCCGCCAGGGTTGTTGTCAATGTGCCAATCTTTTCAATAAAGCCTGTCATCTGATCGCCGGGTTTCAGGAATGTGCCAGTGGTGTGTCCCACGCCTGAGGGGGTGCCGGTGGAAATGATGTCGCCGGGTTCCAAGGTTACCATGGAAGAAATGAATTCAATCAGGGCTGCAACCGAGAATATCATTTGCGAGGTGCTTGAGTTCTGCCGGGTTTCGCCGTTGAGTTTTAGTTCAAGTTTCAGGTTTTGCGGGTCGGGCAGCGTGCTGGCATCGAGTACGCATGGCCCCATGGGGCAGAAAGTGTCGAACCATTTGCCGTGCAGCCAATCGAAGAATACGTCCCTGTCTCGTTTTTTTCGGCCGGGGTTGGGTCGGAACTTGCGATTGGAAATATCGTTAATGATCGTGTAGCCGGCGACATATTGAAGGGCTTCGGTTTCCTTTACCGATTTGCACTTGGCCCCGATAATTACGCCGAGTTCCAATTCCCAGTCGATTGCATCTGGGGAAACGGTGGGAATCAGCACTGGTTTGTAGGGGTCATTAAGGGTTGTGGTTGGTGGTTTCATAAAGACATAAGGGAAAGTTTCGTTACGTTCCACAGCCATTCCGCCGCCTTCCTTGATATGCTCGGCGTAGTTGCCCGCAAGAAGGAATATTTTGTTGGGGCTGGGGACGGGAACAAGAAACTTACCCTGATTGAGATTGATTTTAGTTTCAAAAGCCTTGAAGAGTTCCAGGGTTTCCTTGTGATGTTTGCCATTTTGCAGGCAATCAATCAGGTTCGCGAGCGATATCCAATCAGCAGTTTTACCCGCTTTTTGGGCAACATTTTCAAGAGTCGCAAAGCCAGATTCATCGGAAAAAGCAAGCTTTGCCAGGCTATCCACTAGAACTCTGCAAATACGCATATTCAAGGCTCCTAGAAGGTGGGCGTTTGATCATGAATAGTTGCATCATACCCCAAAAATAGCCATGGTTTAAAACTAAAAGTGCGGGCACGAGTGTGGAAATGCTTCAAACTTTAAGGATGTTTACAAAAAACGAACCGGGATGTTTTTTGGGAATAAAATCATCCTCGCAAACCGTATGCTAATAGTAATCAGTTTTACGCCGGATGGAGATACCTGCCTTGGCCTCAATTTGTTCCAGATTAATTGGCTGTATTGTCTTGGGTGTTGCAATAACATTCCTGGGTTGCGAGAAGAAAAAAGCTGCGCCACCGTCGTTCCCTCCGCCCTTGGTAACCATTACCAAGCCAGTGGTCACCAAAGTTCAAAATTACCATGAATACAACGGGAACCTTGAGGCGATTGAAACGGTTCAGGTTCAGGCCAGGGTGAAGGGCTTTCTGAATGAAATTGCTTTTACTGAGGGAGATGAGGTTAAAAAAGGGGCTTTGCTATTCAAGATAGATCCCCGGGAATACATGTCTGCGGTGAAAAAAGCAGAGGCGGATCTTCGCAAGGCAACTACGGAATCGGAAAGATCTCGCGCAGAGGCAGAAAGGGCAAGCAGGCTTTTTGGAACCAGATCGGTCGGTTCCGAGGAATACGAGCAGAAGTTGGCGGTTCGCGACACGGCAAATGCATCCATGATGCAAAGTCAGGCTGCTTTGGAGAGTGCGAAAATCCAACTGGGTTACACGGAAATCCATTCGCCGATCGACGGCCAGATTAGCAGGGCGCTTATAACCCGCGGCAACCTGGTGGGGCAGAATGAGAACACCCTGCTTACCACCATTGTGGCGATGGATCCCATTTATGTCTATTTCGATACCCCTGAGCGCGATCTGGTGGAGTTTCAAAAAGCCCGTCAGGCTGGCCAACTCCCGGATGTGTTAAGCCGCTCTCTTCCGCTGGAGATCGGTGTCGCCACCGAAGAGGGGTACCCACATTCGGGAAAGATCGACTTCCGTGAAAACCGAGTGGACCCAGGCACAGGTACGGTGCGACTTCGGGGAAGAATTCCAAACCCACGGGTTCCCCCCGGAAACGCACATTTGCTGTATCCGGGTTTATACGCAAGGGTAAGGGTTCCTTCCGGACAGCCTAGGTCATTGCCTGCCATTCCCGAGGATGCGTTAATGACTGGTCAGGAGGGGCGATTTGTGTACGTGGTGGGTGAGGGAAATGTGGTGAAGAAAAGAACGGTGAAAGTAGGGCCAGTGGTTTTCAAGGCTTCCCCTTCCATGGATAGTAAACTTCAAGTCTGGAGCATGGTGGGGGATGAGGATGTGAAAGATAAGTCCAAAGGTTCCAAAACAGTTCCGGTTCCCTCGGTGGTTTCCATCGAAAGTGGATTGTCGGCGGATGATGCGATTGTGGTGATCGGCCTAACCAAGGCCAGGCCGGGCCAACCCGTTTCGCCTCAAATGTGGGAACTGAAGTCTCCCAATATGAATTCAGGCAAATAAATAATTCCTGGGTTCAGGAGACAACCATGCTTTCAAAGTTTTTCATAGACCGCCCTGTGTTTGCGAATGTGATAGCAATTGTCACCATTCTTCTTGGTGTAGTGGCGTTGTACCGTTTGCCAGTGGAGCGCTACCCCGCAATTACCCCACCTACTGTGGTAGTTACAGGCAATTACCCTGGTGCAAACGCAAAAGTTGTCGCGGATACCGTGGCTGCTCCCATAGAGCAGCAGGTAAATGGCGTGGAAAACATGATGTACATGTCTTCCACAAGTTCGGCTGATGGCAGTTATTCCCTTACCATTACCTTTGAAATTGGCACCAACTTGGATGATGCACAGGTTTTGGTGCAAAACCGGGTTTCCATAGCGGAGCCCAGTCTGCCGGAGGAAGTTCGCAGGCAGGGGCTTTCCGTTAAAAAGCAGGGCTCGAACATTGTCCTTGCAGTTACCATTACTTCCCCCACCAAGAAATATGACGGTTTGTTCCTTTCTAATTATGCGACTCTACGATTGCGGGATGAGTTAAGCCGAATTAAAGGGGTTGGCGAGGTTATGATTCGAGGAGCCGGGGCGTATTCCATGCGAATCTGGTTTGATCCAGACCGGCTGGCATCGCGTCAACTGACTACATCGGATGTTATTGCCGCTCTGGCAAGGCAAAATGTTCAGGTTGCCGCTGGTCAGGTTGGCCAGCCTCCAAGTCCGGACGGGCAACGCTTTCAGATGACTGTTACAACGCTTGGCAGGCTTTCTGACCCCGAGCAATTTGAAAACATCGTTGTCAAGGCTGGGGCGGTGGGGCAGGTGGTGTATTTGCGTGATGTGGCCAGAGTGGAACTGGGCGCCCAGACTTACGATTCCTTTGCTTCACGAAACAGCATGGATTCTGCGAATCTTTTGGTTTACCAGCTTCCCGGTTCGAATGCGATTGAAGTTTCTCATGCCGTTCATGCCGCCATGGAGAAAATCAAGCCATCTCTTCCAGAGGGCATCGAGTACAACATTCCCTTTGATACGACGAAGTTTGTTGAAGCGGCTATTCAGGGAGTTTACAAAACTCTCCTCGAGGCAGGGGTGTTGGTGCTTGTTGTTATTTTGGTCTTCCTGCAAAGCTGGAGGGCCTTGTTGATTCCCGCAACAACGGTTCCCGTGACCATTATTGGTGCTTTTGCGTTCATGCCCATGCTGGATTTCTCGGTGAACATGCTTACCCTGTTTGGCTTGGTGCTTGCGATAGGCATTGTGGTGGATGATGCGATTGTAATTGTGGAGAACGCATCCCACCATATTGAGCGCGGGCTTATGCCTCGCGAGGCAACCATCAAGGCGATGTCCGAGGTTACTGGCCCGGTGATGGCAATTACCCTTGTTTTGATGGCAGTTTTTCTTCCCACTGCTTTTCTGGGAGGTATCACAGGGCAGCTATACCGGCAATTTGCACTTACTATTGCCGCCACAGCATTCATCAGCGCGGTCAACGCCCTCACGCTAAAGCCGGCACAGTGTGCTGTGTACCTGAAGCCACACTCGGGCAAAAACCTTTTCACCAAGCTCTTCGAATTCTTTTATCGCCCCTTGGAAAAAGTCTACACATGGGTGGTTGGCCTGCTATTGCGCGTATGGTGGCTTGTTCTTTTGGTGTTTGTCGGTCTGGCAGTGTTCACGGGGTGGTGGTACCAAAAGACGCCCACCGGGTTTTTACCCACCGAAGACCAGGGTTATGTGATTATTGCGGTCCAATTGCCAGATGCTGCCTCGCTGGATAGAACACGGGCGGTAATTGATCGCATGAACAAAGTGTTTTCCGAAACAGAAGGTGTGCAGCATTGGTTCGTGCTGGGAGGTTTCTCTTTGTTGGATGGCACCAATTCCTCGAATGGTGCCACTGCCTTTGCCGCCTGGTCGGATTGGTCCAGGCGAACAACGCCCGAACTTGCGCAGGAGGCGTTGGTAGCCAAGCTTCAAAGGGAATTTGCCCAGATTCAGGAAGCATTTATTTTGGTTCTGGTTCCACCCTCCATACAAGGGTTGGGTGTTGCTGGTGGATTTCAGATGCAGGTGGAAGACAAGGAGGGAGTCGGGGCTGATATTCTCATGGAACGAACGATGGCTATTATTGATGAAGCTCGCAAAAGACCTGAAATAGGTGGTGCGGCTTCCACTTTCAGGGCAGGAGTGCCACAGCTTTATCTTAATATCGATCGTGTGAAAGCGGAACGCATGGGAGTTATGCTGAACGATGTTTTTGCCACGCTGCAGGCGAATTTGGGTTCTGTTTACGTAAATGATTTCAACAAGTTTGATCGTACCTATCAGGTGCGTATACAAGCCGATGCAAGTTTCCGCGGAGATCCAAACAAGCTTAGGCGGCTTGAAGTTCGTAACAGGCAGGGCGCCAGGGTTCCTTTGGCTACTTTGTTAACTCCAGAAACCAGAATCGGCCCTCAGTCAGTCATTCGGTATAACCTCTATCAGGCGGCATCCATCAATGGTGGAGCAGCACCCGGAGTGAGTTCAGGCGAAGCCCTGAAAGCCATGGAGGAGGTTGCAGGGAATGTTCTACCGGCATCCATGGGCTTTGATTGGACTGGAATTGCATTTCAGGAAAAAAGGGTGACTGGCGAAGCTATCTTGGTTTTTGTTCTGGCTGTTCTGTTGGTTTATCTGGTGCTGGCTGCGCAATATGAAAGTTGGGTGCTGCCGTTGGCGGTGATTTTGGTGGTTCCACTTGGTTTGCTGGGAGTTGTGGCAGCAGTTAATTTTCGAGGCATGGATAATAATATTTACACCCAGATTGGCGTGGTGTTGATTATTGCTTTGGCATCCAAGAACGCGATTCTGATTGTTGAATTTGCGCGAGAGTTAAGGCTGCAAGGCCGTTCGATTCGAGAAGCGGCGATCGAGGCTTCCAGGTTGCGTTTTCGACCAATATTGATGACAAGCTTTGCTTTTATCGTCGGAGTTTTGCCTTTGGTGTGGGCCACAGGTGCCGCTGCTGCAAGTCGCCAGGCATTGGGAACAGCCGTCTTTGGAGGCATGATCACTTCCACGGTTCTTGCTGTGTTTTTTGTTCCTGTTTTTTATGTGGCGGTCCAGGGCCTTATTGAACTTTGGAGTGGCCCGCCCAAAAAGATCGACCATGATGAAACCGAATTGGGTTAATTCGGTAGTTGAACAAATAATGAAATGCTGCACTGTTGTAGGTCGGAGGTAAGAGATGTTTGCGCAAATTATTCGAGCGATCATGGCTTTAGGTTTTGTCTTGGTGCTTTTTGGTGGGAGTGCCTCTGCCGAACATGAGGGAAAAGTGCAGGTTCTTTTACTGGGGGATAGCACCGCTGAAGGAAGTATTCCAAGAAAATTAAACCCCAAGGGGCCGCATTTGGAGGATATTATTCGTAATCTTTTGGCAGAGGAAAAAGATTTACCTCCAACAAATGTGATTAACCTGGCCTTAAGTGGGGAATACATCCGAAGATTGCTGGATTCCGGCCGTTATGACAAATTAGTGCCCCAGTTGCCCGGCCTTGATTACATACTTATTAGATATGGTTTGAATGATAATGCCCGCAGGGAGAATTTTCAGGAGAATTTCGGGAAGGATTACCATGAATTGCTGGAAAGATTACGGAAGGATCATCCCAAGGCAAAATTGATTGTCATGACTGTTATTCCTTTTTCTAACGAGGAGACCAGTAACCGAATTAATGCCTTGAATGTTGAGGTAGCCCGTGCGGAGAAACTTCCACTTTTTGATATTTACCCCCGATATGCCGAAGAACTTAAAAAAGGCCCCAATATGCTGAACTACCGGCGTTACCCTCTCGAAAAAATTCCAGAGAATCGCAGGGAGTTCGTCAAACCATTTGTTGTTGGTGGAAAATCCCCCTCAGTGGAAGTGATGGACAACCAGCTTGATGCCCATTTTGGCCATCTTCCCGGTTGGTTTGGGGACAGGCATCCCAACCTGGCTGGTTATCATGTTATTGGTGATGAGACCGCCAAATACCTTGCTCCGCTAATGCGCGAAAAGTTAAAAAAGTAGCACTTACTTCTAATGAATGGAATCAATCTCCGGGAGATTTCATGGCTGTAATTGGGGTAATTGGCGCTGGAATCTCTGGTCTTACCGCCGCGACCATGCTTGTAAAACATGGATTGGATGTTCGCATTTTTGAAAAAAGCTGGCGTGCTGGTGGTCGAACTTGTTCCCGGCGAATCAGGCCAGATTTTATCTTTGATCATGGTGCGCAATATTTCACGGTAAGCGACCCCGCTTTTGCCTTTCAGGTTGAACAATGGGCCCAAAATGGAATTATTGCTGAATGGAAGGGGAGGGTGGTTAAATTCGAAAACGGTAAAATACGATCAACCTCTCCCAAAGGCCGTTTTGTGGGTGTGCCGAAAATGGAAAGCATGGCTGAAGAGTTATCCAAAGAATTGAATATAAGCTATGAAACAAAAATTGTTCATGCTGCTAAAAATGGAAAATCCTGGACAATAACTGACGAAATTGGAGAAACATTCGGCCCCTTTGATTTTTTGATATGCACTTTACCTGCCCCACAAGCCCGGGATTTGTTCCAGGCTGAAGAACACAAGGTTTTGGAAGTACCCATGGTTCCCTGCTGGTCTGTGTTTGTAGCATTCCAATCGAAATTGGAGGTCTCTTTTGATGGGGCTTTTGTGAACGGGAAGATCTTGTCCTGGGTTGCACGAAATAGCTCCAAGCCAGGGCGAGACTCTAAATTTGATGGCTGGGTTTTGCATGGTACCCCGGAATGGTCCAGCGCTAATTTTGAGATTGATGCTGAAATTGTGGAAAAAGAGTTCTTGCAAAGTTTTGAACAATTAACAGGTCGTGGCCTGCCAGAAATTGTCTGCAAGGGTAGTCATCGGTGGAAATACAGCATGGCTAATTCTGACGGGCAGGATGCTCAATTCCATATCAAAAACCAGAACCTTGTTTTTGGTGGCGACTGGCTTAATGGTGGAAAAGTGGAAGGCGCTTTTCTTTCAGGCAGACAGGCGGCTTTTGCAGTTCTTGACGCTTTTGGCCTGCCTTTGGCATCCTGTTAAAGTTATTTTCCTGCTTTTAGCAGATCACGGATTTCAGTAAGCAATTCTTCCTGTTTGGTGGGGCCGGCTGGAGGCGCTGTTTCCTTTTTGAAATTCATAACCCAGCCTAGAAACTTAACGATAAAGAAAAACATGGCTGCGGCCACGATCAGAAAATTTACTAATTCTCCTATGAACAAACCGAATGGAATATCCACTCCGTTGATGGTGGCTTTCCAGTTGCTGTAACCGCCTCCTCCCGGCATTAGAATGCTTACGGTTGGCATGAGAACGCTTTTTACCAGTGAATCTACCACCTTGCCAAACGCACCCCCAATTATCACACCTACCGCCAGGTCAATTACATTCCCCTTAAAAGCGAAATTCTTGAATTCTTCCATCAGGGAAAAGGCTTTAGCCGCCTGTTCACTTTGAATGACTTTTTGCAGGGGATCCATGGTTCGTTTCCTTTGGTTATCCTTAAAACATTAGATTCTAAGAATAATATTTTCAGAAACCCTTCTCTATTTCTGAATAGAAGAAATGTACCGCGATTTGCCCTGTTTCAAACTTATTATCGTTATCTTCCGAATTTTCTGCCTCAAATCTTTCCCTTCGCACACGCTTGACAACAGCAAATTGATGGTAAATATAATAGTGTACAATTGTGTAGTTGCGGGGTGAATCGTGATTTCAGGCTTAAACAACATAGCTCATTTGGATGTGGATGCTTTTTTTGCCTCACTGGAGCAGCGGGATGATGTTTCTTTGCGTAACAGGCCTGTTGCTGTCGGCACTGGTGTGGTTGCAAGCTGTAGTTACGAGGCGAAGCGTGAAGGTGTGAAAACGGGCATGGGCCTTGCACAGGCAAAAACGCTTTGCAGATCGCTGGTGATTGTTCCGGGAGATCATCGTCGCTACGAACAAGCAGGTCGACAGATTCTTGGCATTTGCAAGGAACATTCATCGGCGGTCGAAATGTCCGCTCTGGATGATCTTTATATGCAGGTCCAGGCGCCGGAACCCTGTGCTGATAAAAACCATGTTGCCTTTTTGCGGAGCCAGATTCTGGACGAGGTTGGCGTAAGGGTTTCGATCGGCATGGGGGCGAATAAGTTTCTTGCAAATATCGCAACCCACCACGCCAAGATGCTTCGTGTCCGAATGGGGCAAAAAACAACCAGTCCATGGTTTCCGGGTGCGGTGGTATTGCGGTCTCGGGGTGAAGATTCGCCATTGGTCATGGTGCAGTCTGAGCATGCCGGGGGTTATTTGCGTCCTTGGCCGGTATCTCTCCTTCCCGGCGTTGGCAGGAATGGCGTGGAAAAATTCAGGCAAATTTCCGTCCATCGTGTCGGCGAGGTGGCCGACATGCCTTTGGAAGTTTTGTGCGTGCTGTTTGGTAAACGGGGCGCGGTTCTGCGAGATCTTGCCCATGGTAAAGATGACAGGCCACTGTGTGTTAGCAAGCCACCGCTGACGGTTTCTCGCAGATCAAGTTTTGATCCGCCAACGGGCGATATTAATTTTTTGCTGGCCATGATGGATCATTTGGTGGAAAGGGCTGTTTCCTGGGTTCGGTTTCAAGGTTTGGCCGCCCGAATGCTCAAGGTTTTCATCAGGTATGGAGATCATCAGGAAAATGATGGTGGTGAATCTTTTCGTGTGGCGGAAATCCGGGAAGATGTGCTACGCCAGGCTGCCCGTCAGAAATTATTATCCCTGTACACCCGCAGATTGCCTCTGAGATTGGTGGGGGTTGAGCTGGCTCGATTGGAAAAACCCCTTGCACAGGCTACGTTGTTTGTGGATCCTGAACAGGAAAAGCAACAGCGTTTGTGTGCTGTCAGGGATGAGGTGCGTCGGAAGTTCGGCTTTATGTCGATTGTGCGGGGAACCTCACTGCTGCTGGATCAGAAACTTACCAGCGATCGCGATAATTTTCGGCTTCGCACTCCGTGTCTGAACCGCTAAAACAATATTTCTTGAAATTAAACGAACGAATGAAAATCATGGAAAAAGTATGTCAAAGGCAGGAATATTGTTGGTGGATAAACCGAAGGGAATTACTTCCAGACAAGCCATAGACATGGTTCAGAAATGGTTTGCTGGGAAATTGCCAGTAGGCCATGCCGGAACCTTGGATCCCTTGGCAAGTGGTTTATTAGTTGTATTTCTTGGCTGGTCAACCCGGTTGGCAGAATACGTGCAAAATATGGGGAAAACCTATAGGTGCGTATTCTTGCTGGGTGCCAAAAGTGCCACGGATGACTCGGAAGGGCCCATCGAGGTGGTTGAGGGCGTTGAGATACCCGATTTAACTAAAATCGAAAACGCTTTAACAAAATTTGTGGGTTGGATTGATCAGGTTCCACCGGCCCATTCCGCAGCCTGGGTGGATGGTAAAAGAGCATACAGACTGGCTCGCAAGGGCAGGGAAGTTTCCATTGCACCTCGAAAGGTTTGTGTGAAAAGCATCCAGGTGGAATCGTATGAATATCCCAGATTACAGCTAACTATAGATTGTGGCAAAGGAACGTACATAAGGTCTATCGCAAGAGATCTTGGTGAATTACTTGGCACAGGTGGATATGTGGAAAACTTGGATCGAATTTCCATCGGAAGTTTTCTGAAGAAAAATGCATTGGATCCAAACATAAAACCTGAAAACCTTGATGAAGTTTTGCTTCCGCCTCATGCGGCATTAGTTCAATTGCCCAGTTATACTCTTCCGATGGAAGCAGCAAACAGAATGTGCCTAGGTACGGCCATTCCTTTGCCGGAAACCATAAAATCTGAACATGAACAGGGGGAGATGATCCTGTTTGATGAAACAGGCAGATTCCGTGGGTTGGTTAAAATGGTTTTTGCCGGTGAAACAAAAATGTTAACACCGGTAAAGGTTTTTCATGAATCGGAATGAGACTAATTTCCGCATCTTGGAATAGTTGCTTTTTAAAGGTTGGAAAAATTGAACTTCGGAGTTATCCTTGCTTTGATGGATAACTCCTATTTCTAAAACATTCAGAATCAGGGATGAAAATGTTTCAGGCAATACTTTTAAAAATTGGCAAAGTCATATTGCTTGTCATGTTTCTAGTATTTGTTGCAAAAGGATTTCCATTGACCGCAAATAGCCAGGAACAAAACAACAAAACCCCGGAATTTGATCCGATTCAGGCCATAAAGTACCTGGAGCAAGTTTGTGCTATCGGCACAAGAGTCAGTGGTTCAGAAGGAATGGCCAGGCAAAGGGAACTAATTGTAAAGCATTTTGAATCACTGGGTGCAAGGGTAAGCGTTCAGGAATTCAAGGCCACCCAAAGAAGCATGAACAAACCCGTGGATATGGCCAATATTGTTGTTAGCTGGCATCCCTCTTCCCGGGAAAGAATTATTTTGTGCTCTCATTATGATACCCGGCCCAGGGCCGACCAAGAGACAGATCCCAAAAAGAGAAGTGCTCCGTTTGTGAGCGCAAACGATGGGGGGTCCGGCATAGCTCTTTTGATGGAGCTTGGAAAATCTATGAAGTCCATGCCTTTAAAAGTTGGAGTGGACTTTGTGTTTTTTGATGGGGAAGAATTTGTGTTCGACCCGGATGATGAGTATTTTTTTGGTTCAAAGCATTTTGCCAGGGAGGCAAGAAAGAATTCGCAGGTTGTAAAGTATAGGGCGGCTGTATTACTGGATATGGTTGGTGGTAAAAATGCCAGATTTCCCATTGAACAGAATTCCTGGTGGAAAGCAGCTCCCCTTGTGCGGGAGATTTGGTCCGTGGCACAGGAAATGAAAGTGACAACTTTCACCACCGACTTTTCCCGGGTGGCTGTTGAGGATGACCATATTCCTCTTAATAATGGTGGTATCCCCGCAATTGATATTATTGATTTTGATTACAAGCACTGGCATAAAATCAGTGATACACCTGATCAATGTTCAGGCGATACCATGAGCCAAGTTGCCAGGGTTCTTTCTTCCTGGTTGCAAAAAATCCAGTGATTTTTGGGGTTGTATGCCAGCAAGTCAAATCATAGTTGGTGCTTTATTAGTACTGGTTTTAGGCTGGTTTGGTGGAAACACGATTATAAGGCAAATAAAAGCTTTTACCGATGGTAGCAATCATTTTCAATTGCCACTGTTGGTTCGGCTAAGCAGGTTTTATTCAGGTATTATCATGCTGGTGTTGGGTGGGATGCTATTCTGGGGTCTAATGTTCCTTGAAGTCCCTGCCCAAAACCTGGCCGATCTTCGCGACCTGGCGGATGAAAGGGGAACAGAATTCAAATTCACCCCTGAACAGCGCTCTTTTGCTTCCACTTATGCAAAATTTTGGTTGGCATTCCTGGCACTCCTTTTCAGCATGGTTTGTTCGAGTAGTCTTGATGCTATTTTCACTTGGAATTGTCAGCGTAAAAAAAATGTTAAAAGTTGGAAGCCAGCAGTATGTGAGGCCAATGGAGAGATTCAAATTCCAAGATCTGAAAATAATTCTGCTTCCAGGGAATATTGGGGGGACGGTTTGTTCCCTCCGAATTGAGGGTGGTGTTTTGCCATGATGGCCAAATTTATTTGCTTTATTTCGCGTTGGTTATTGTCATGTCGTTATAAAGTTTCCTTGAATTCAAGTAACCTGAATAAATTAAAGGCCAAGGGAGTTTTGATTTTACCCAATCATCCGGCGTATACAGACCCGATGATCGTTTTTTCATGGTTATACCGTTGGTTCTCTCCCAGACCCCTGGTTTATGAAAGTTATTATCAAAACCCCCTTTTTTACCCTTTTATGGTTTTGGTTCATGCGTTGGAAGTCAAGGATGTCCAAAAAACTGATCGCCAACCGGGTGTTCATGTAAAAAAAACCATTCAAACAATGGTTGAATCCCTGAAAAATGGCCAAAACATTATCTTGTGGCCTTCCGGTACTTTGCAAAATCAGGCCACTGAAAAGCTTGGTGGTAACTCTGCTGTTTATGAAATAATTCAACAATACCCCGAGGTAAAAATATGCCTCATAAGAACCAAAGGTCTTTGGGGAAGTAGATTCAGCCATGCCTTTCATGGCAGGCAGCCTGCCTTAGTGAAAGAGATGTTTCGTTCTTTCGGCTGGATTCTATTTAATCTGTTTTTCTTTATGCCTAAGCGTAAAGTTCAATTGGATTTTCATTCCATGGAAGGAGGTGACTTTAAAGGTCTAAAAAAAACGGAATTAAACAAATTTATAGAATCCTGGTTCAACATGGATCTTCCTTCCGATCCTTTGTACAGGCCATATCATTTTCTTGATATGCGAAAAACTTATGCATATCCTTCCACTCAAGTAAGAAAAACAAATCAGTTTACCGACTTTCCTCCTGAATTAATGGCGAAGGTTCGAGATTGCATGAATCAGATTCTTGGTTCTGATGCTTCATTGGAAAGTATTCAGTTTCAGGATAAACTTTCAGACCTTGGTCTTGATAGTCTTCAACGAATGGAATTGCTAAGTTTGGTGGAAATAGAGTTTACCCGGCGGAGTGGAGTGCTTCCAGAAACTTTTGGGGATCTTTGCGCGATTGCATCAGGCAGGAATGCTGTAAAAAATGAATTCAAAGTTCCTGACCAGTGGTGGAAAACCAAGGACGGAAGCGAGGGAATATTAGGGGAAACAATTTTAAAGGCGTTTTTGGAAAGGGTGAAGGAAGACCCAAATCGATTGGCAATGATGGATGATTTGGCCGGTGTGATAACATACAGAAAAGCCTTGCTGGCCGGTTTGGTTTTATCCTCATTATTAAAAAAAGATAAATCAACTTATGTGGGTATTATGTTGCCAGCAACCGCCGGTGCTTTTTTAAGTTACTTTGCTGTGCTTCTGGCCGGAAAAATTCCCGTTTTATTGAATTGGACCACTGGTCATAAAAACTTAACGCATGGAATTTCCATGCTTGGGATTACTCAAATCATAACATCTGGCAGGTTTCTTGAAAAAATTGGTGTAAGACTGGATACAGAAAAGCTTCTTTTGCTGGAAGATGCCAAAAAGAATGTATCCCTTATTAGAAAGCTGAAACTCCTTATTCTTTCACGCTTCCCCTGGTTGATATCTATAAGCGAAAACATTCATGCATTGCCAGATACCATTGCAGCAGTGTTGTTCACCAGTGGTTCCGAAAAAGATCAGAAAGCCGTCCCATTAACCCATAAGAACATTATCTGTAACCAGCGTGACGGGCTGAATTTTCTCGGTTTAAAAAGGAATGATACCATAGTGGCGTTTTTGCCCCCTTTTCATAGTTTCGGATTGTCTGTTACCGGTATTATGCCCATTCTTTCAGGAATGAAAATCGCCTTTCACCCTGATCCAACCGATGTGGTGCCAATTGGATCCAAACTCTCCGTTTTGTCTGCATCCGTTTTAATTGGCACCCCAACTTTTGTAAGAAAAATTCTTGAAAAGATTGGTACAGAAAAACTTTCGAAGCTAAGAATGATTATTACTGGGGCAGAAAAATGTCCGCAATCAGTAATGGATATTGCCCGGCAGGTGGCACCAAACGCAGTTTTTCTGGAGGGTTACGGTATAACCGAATGTTCCCCGGTTGTTGCTGTTAATCCTCCGGCGGCTCCCAGAAATGGGTCGATTGGTCAGCCACTACCTGCGGTAAAGATAAAAATATTGTGTTTGGATGATTCAAAAGAATGTGGTGCTGGTGAAATGGGAATGCTTTATATCGCCGGTCCAACAGTTTTTAGTGGTTATCTTAGCCAGAATACGCCCCATCCATTCGTACAAATAAATGGTTTAAACTTTTACCAGACAGGAGATTTGGTTCATCAAGATGCAGATGGATATCTGTATTTTAGTGGAAGAATGAAGCGATTTATCAAAGTCGGTGGGGAAATGATTTCACTGCCTGCCTTGGAAGAGGTTTTTGCCATTGAATTTCCACCGGATGAGAATGGTCCTACGGTGGCCGTTGAATGTATTGAAAAAGAACATGGAAAATGCATTGCCTTGTTTACCAGAAAGCCTGTAGAGGTTTTTAAAGCCAATCAGCTACTTTCGCAAAACGGGGTGACTGGTATTGCGAGAGTGGATCGAGTAGTAATCGTTGAAACTATTCCCTTACTTGGCACAGGAAAAACTGATTATAAGGCGCTGAAAAAATTGTTAGAGGGTGAGTTATGACAGCGCAAGCGCATCCGGAAGATGAAGTTTGTTGTCATATAAAGCCTTGCCGATAATTGCGGCTTCAATGCCTGCCTTTTTAAGATTTCGAATATCATCTAAAGACGATACTCCACCCGATGCAATCACCGTGCATTTTACAAGTTTGGCCAGTTTTGCGGTTGTGGTAATATTCGGACCTGCCAGCATGCCGTCCTTTGAAATATCGGTGTAAATGATAGCCGCCAGAGGCCAGTCTTTGATTCGGGTTGCAAAATCCTCGATACTTATGGTTGATACTTCAAGCCAGCCAGAAGTGGCGATCAATCCATCTTTGGCATCTAAACCAAGGGCGATTTTTTGGGGATATTTTTGGCAGATCTTGTGAAGCCAATCCGGATCCTGGAGGGCTTTTGTGCCTATGATTACCCTGCTTATACCCCATGACAAAGCCTGGTTGATGGATTCTTCGCTACGAATACCCCCACCAAGTTCGCAAGGAATCTTTAATGTGCTGGTGATTTTGCGTATGGCTTCACCGTTTTCAATCTTCCCTGATTTGGCCCCATCCAGATCCACCAGGTGGAGGTATTTTGCCCCAAGGTTTTGCCAATGATTCGCCATGTCTGCAGGATTGCTTGAGTAAACAGTTTCTTGGGCGTAATCACCTTGCTTAAGGCGAACACAATTTCCGTTTCGTAAATCAATTGCTGGTAAAAGAAGCACTTCACTGGCCTTTCATGGAGGAAAGATTTATTTAAGCTCTGCAAAATTCTTCAAAATTCCAAGTCCCAAGCTTTGACTTTTTTCTGGATGAAATTGGGTTGCCACTCGATTGCCTTCACCAACAATTGCAGTTATGGGATTTGGGTAATCCGTTGTAGCGATCAAAATGTCGGTGGATTTAGGAATCGCATAGAAGGAATGAACAAAATAGACAGAGCCATCCTTTGGGAAACCTTTTAGGAAAGGAGTATCCTTGACAATGGTAAGTTGATTCCAGCCCATGTGGGGGATTTTTAAACCAGGAGCGCTGGGAATTAATACCACCTCGCCCTTGTAAAAACCCAAGCCTTTGTGCTTGCCGTCTTCCCAGCCTGTTTCAAATAAAAGTTGCATGCCTAGGCAGATTCCCAGGAATGGTTTATTGGAATGCAAATGATCAAGGATTGGCTTTTCAAGGCCAGCGGAACGGATTTTTGCGATGGCATCCTTGAAAGCCCCAACTCCTGGCAAAACTAATCGACCAGCCTCAGCTATGATTTTTGGGTCCTGCGTGATCTGAGCATGATAACCAACCTTTTCAAACGCTTTTTGAACGCTGCGAAGATTGCCCATCCCGTAGTCGACAATAATGATTTCAGTTTCAGCCATCTGATGATCTCTTACCCTAATAGCTTGTATTCTATGCTTTTTTATGGCTAAGTCTTGATCGAACCCAAAGTCCAAGATCATCAAGTATAGAGTAGGTTACCGGTGTGATAAGCAGTGTCAGCAACAGGGATAGCGCTTGCCCACCCATGATTACCTTGGCAAGTCCGGCCCGCGAGGCAGCTCCGTGGCCTTCCCCAATGGCCATGGGGATCATTGCGGCAATCAACATTAGGGTTGTCATCAAAATTGGCCGAAGCCTGGTTCTGTTGGCTTCTAAAATTGCTTTTTCACGGTTAAATCCTTGAGAGCGAAGTTGATTTGTATAGTCAATTTGGAGAATTCCATTTTTCTTGACGATCCCGAATAGCATGAAGAGCCCAAACATTGCATAAATATCCAAACTGGTTCCCATTAGCAAAAGTCCGAGAATTGCAAATGGAATGGTAAGAGGTAACGCAATCAGGATACTGATCGGGTGTACAAAACTCTCGAACTGGCCTGCTAAAATCATGTACATGAAAAGAAAGCTCAGGTTGAAGGCGATCACAAAGCTGGAAACCTGTTCCGAGAGCATTTTGGCCTGGCCTATGAATTCGTATTGGTAGGTGGGTGGTAAATCCAGTGATTTGATTTTTTCCGTTATCAAATCAACCGCCTTCCCGGTGACCATACCTTCAAGGTTGGCAGAAAGAACAACCTGTCGTTGCCTGGAAAATCTCTCGATGCTTGCGGGGCCTAGTGCGTATTGAAGGTCGGCGATATTTTCCAAAGTTACCATTCCCACTCCTTCCTTGGTGGATGGAATGCCTATTCTCGAGATGATTTCCTTGTCATTACGGTAGTTCTTACCCGCCCTAAGCCAGATATCGTATTGTTCGTCTTGTTCCTTGAACTTTCCAATTGGTTCGCCACCCACAAGAACATTCAATGTGGAACTCATGGTTTCCAGAGAGACTCCCAATTCGGACATTCGATCCCGGTTGGGAATAATTCGTAGTTCTGGTTTACGAAATGACAGGCTTGTATCCACATCCACAAAGAATGGTTGGGACTTCATCCATGAAATCATTTCGTTGGAAATGGTTTTTAATTTTTCAATATCCGGACCACGGATATTTAAATCAATCATCACCTGACGAAAACCGGTTTCCTGAAAAGCAGAAACATCCTGAACCGAGGCGCGTAGGTCAGGAAATTGCGCGACTATTTCCCTGGCTAGTTTCATGGAGTCAAACTGGCTGAAATTTCGCCTGGATAGGTCCACAAGTCTGATGTAAATATTTGCCGTGGAAATATCACCCTGGCCTTTTCCAAGCCTGCTGGTTGTGTCCCCAATTACCGTGAATGTGTGAGTGACACCATCCAGTTCCCTTAGTTTTCTTTCCAGCATTCCAACTTGTTCATCAGCCCTGGCAAGTGAGTAGCCTTCAGGCAGAAGAATGGCAACCTGGAATTCATCTTGATCATCGCGAGGGACGAATTCCATGCCAACTACCATGAAAAGTTTTGGTGTTAAAAAAAGTATTGCCAGGGAGATCCCGACGACGATTCCACGGTTTCTTATGCTTATCGACAAAAGCCAGATGTAAAAGGATTCCATCTTGGACCAAAGAAAGCCTGTTTTTGTCTCTTGGCCTTCGTCGGATAGTTTTAAAAATCGTGAACACAGCATGGGTGTCATGGTCAGGCTTACAAACAGGCTCATCAAGATTGCAAAGGCAATCACCAATCCAAAGCTGTTGAAGAATCTGCCTACCTGACCACCCATGAAAACAATCGGCAGGAAAATTACCAAAAGGGACAATGTTGTTGCGATAACGGCACTGGCTATTTCGCGAGTTGCCAAGCCGGAAGCTTCCAGCGCTGATAATTTCTTTTCTTCCATGTATCTAAAAATATTTTCGTGTACCACCACCGCATCATCGATCACTATTCCCACTGCAAGAATAAGGCCAAGGATGGTCATGTTATTCAATGTCAGATTCATGTAATCCATAAGCGCAAAAGTTCCCGCTATGGATGCCGGTATCGATAGCGAGGCAATTAATGTGGTTCTCCAGTCACGAATGAAAATTAGAATGGTAAGACTTACAAGAATTACCGCCATGGCACCGTGCCGTTTGATTTCTTCGATGGCTCCCCGAATGAATCGTGACTGATCGCGTATGGTTTCTATTTTTATGTCCGAGGGTAATGCTGGAAGCAGTTCAAGAACTTTGGCTTGGATGCGATCCACAAGTTCCACGGTATTTACACCGGTTTGCTTTTGCACAAAAAGAGTGACTGCGTTTCCACCGGAGAGTTTTGAATCTAAAGAATCTTCAGCCTTGGTCCAGAGCCTGCTAAGATTGTGGGGTTCCTCGTAAGAATCTTCAACCCTGGCGACATCTTCAATCCGCAAAATGGCCCCGCTGCGGTTTCCGATAATCAATTTTTTGATTTGTTCAGGTGATGTAACCCGTCCCACGGTTCGAAGGGTGAATTCAACTTTTCCCTGGTCGACTTTGCCGCCAGGCAGTTCCTGATTGTCTTTTAAAAGCGCAGATCGAATATCATCCATGGTAAGGCCCGGGATTTTAATAAGTGCATCCGGGTCGACTATGACTTGAATGGCGCGTTGACGCCCTCCGACGATCGTTACTGCCCCGACGCCCCTCAGTGCCTCCAGATTTTCCTTGATGTTTTTCTTCGCCAGAAGAGTAACTTCACGCAAGTCGCGATTACCAGAGATTGCAAGGGATACAACCGGTGCCGCGCTAATATCAAATCGGTCAATGATTGGGGTGTCCGTGCCTGTGGGAAGTTGTTTAATAATCGACCGTACCTTGGCTTCAACTTCCTCAGCCGCCATTTGCCCGTTTTTTTCAACCCTGAATTGGATTACCACCTGAGATATTCCTTCTTTGGTGGTGGATCGAAGTTCGTCAATCCCAGATACGGTATTTACCGT
>JBEGQX010000185.1:0-5900 GCA_041180805.1 Planctomycetota bacterium | reverse complement strand
GCTACGGGCGAGGCGTTGGTTTCAGCGTCATAGGCGACATCGGCCAGCACCGTGGTAATGGTGGGTGCCAACGCTGGATCGGCCACACGGACATAAATGGTCTTGGAATCGGTCAAAGGGGTAGAGGCGTTATCGGTCGCGCTTACGGTAATGGTGGCAGGGGTGGCGTTCGCGGTGTTATTGGAATACACCAGGTTCGCCAGGGCTGCGTTGATATCCGTCAAGGGGCCTTGAATCTGCAGATTGTTGGTGCCATCACCGGTAACAGTCACATTGGATGGGGTGCCCACGGAAGCGGTACCTGCCGAGGTGGCAATGGTCACCCGCAGGGGAGTGGTGCTGGCTGGGGTGGGGGTATCCAGCAGGGTAATGCCCAGTGCACCGGAAACATTAAGGCTGCCGGCATTGAAGCCCAGGGGTGCGGTGGAGGTGGTGCTGGGAACCAGCAAGTTGGGTGCGGGAACAAGCCTTTCCTCGAGCTTGACTAGGTCCAGCTTGATCTGATGGCTGTTCCATTTGGAAGCTTTCTTCCGCAACGCCTTGGGGGAAACCTTCTTGAACCAGCGCGATAAGAAATTATTCATTATTGCCACAACCCTTTACAAGATAACACTTTGTGCGCTTTTGGGGCTTTCCCAAAAACTGCATGCAAAATCAGGACATATTTAAATCCTGAAACAGGGGGTGATTTTTCAGATTCTGTGAGAGAATTTGGCGGATTTCGGAAAATTTTACCCGCAAGAACAGATTTTAGGGTGGCTCGGTTTTTGCTTGCAATTTCTTGAATAATTAACTTTTTACCAAAGAATTTTACTTGCCATATAAAAGTATGGTTATTCCGTAAACCATCTGGCGCTGACGACGCAGTTTAAGCTGTTGTTTTTCATGGAAAGTTAAAAAAATATTGGAGTACTATTGGATAGCGGCCTGAAAGATGAGCACTTTACCAGATTTGCAATGCGCCGCAAACTGACCGGAGCTACCCAACGATTGCAACTTGTACACGATTTGACCCGAGGAATCAAACTCTGCAAGCGAATTGCGACCACCACGCTTCAACTGATGAATCCGGGGAATAGCCCCACCTATATCGGCAAGATAAACCAGACTTTTTTCATCCAGCCAGATGACATCCTCGGCTGCACTGGGAAGCTGCCATTGATCGATTGACCTGGGAAACAACGAGCGCTGGGTATTTTCCGGAAGAATGCTGGTTTCAATGACATTTCTTCCCTGGTAGACACAATAGGTGTCCTTGTCACGCCAGCCCAGGTGTGATTCCTTGCTTTTGTCCACCTGGGAAGAAAGTTGCACCACACTGCTTTTTTCAAAAGACCAGACCACAAGCCCCTGGTTGTTGGTAAAAGCCAAAAGATGGTCTGCATTGGCATCGCACGTAAAATCTTGCACCAGCGCAGGATTTTTGACCTTGTTGGGAAATAAAGGAATTTCGATCGGGTTTTCCGCAAACTTGCCGGATTTGCTGTCCGCCAACAGGGAAAAAAGATCGCCGCCCTGTTGAAATACCAGAATATCCGATTTTTTCCCCGCCCAATGCATCTTGTTGATGGAATGACTGACTTCAGATTTGAAAACAATCTTTAGGTCGGGCAGAGTGACAATGTGCAGGCTTTTCTGTTTCCCGGAAATGGCCAATAAATTGCCACTGCCATTTAATTCCAGACCATTGACATCATCTTCAACGGTCATGCGCCCCGATGGAGCCTGGGTTTTTGCATCCACAAGTTCCAGTTCGTGTTGGCTAATCTGCCGAACAAACCATTTGGCATTTGCCGAAAGGCTGCTTGAAAAACGAGGCTGCGATTCCAGCGCAAGCAATGGCTTGACCAGATTATTGACAACAGGTTTCGTGGAAACCACCTCTGGCTTTGTGGCAACAGGCCCCTGCTTGGGCCCCGCTGACCAGAGTTTGGCACCCACCAATACTCCAACCATGGCTACCACTAACCCAGCCCCCGCCAACAATAGCTTGCGCCTGCCACGCAACTGTTGTTCGATGACGGTTAACACCTGCCTGGCATCCGGTCGTTGGGAAGGGTTGTTAGCAAGCAACTGCTCGACAAGCCTGCGGATTTTTTCGGACGGACTTTTCCCCCTGGTAAGCTGAAACAGCAGGGTGCCCAGGGCAAACATGTCCGTTGCAGGGGAATTGGGCAAATGACTGATCTGCTCTGGCGCCATGTAGCCGCTGGTGCCTGAACGGTTCTGCTGCAACCCGACAAAGCCAAAGTCAAAAAGCTTGGCGCATGGCCTGCCATCTTCCCTTTGGCCCAGCCAGATGTTGGAAGGCTTGATATCACGGTGCAAAACACCACGGGAATGAATGAAATCCAGCGCCTGCGCCAGGTCCCTGATAATTTGCAGGCTTTCCTTCAGGGAGAACTGCTTTTCCTGTAGGGCCTTTTGCAGTGTGCTGCCAGGCAGAAGCGGGAATACCAGTATGGGGCTATTGCCAAATTTTTCCACCTGATAGATGGGCACGATGTTTTCGTGGCTTAGCGAGGCTATGGCACGGGCTTCCGACAAAATGGATTCCTGCAGTTCGGTGTTGCCCTCGAACCCCGGGTGAATGATTTTCAGCGCCACCTGACGATGAAGGTTCATGTCCACCGCCTGACAAACGATGGATGTGGATCCATCGCCTAGCAGGCTGGTAAGCCTGAAATTACCAATGACTTCCGGCAGGCCAAACGCGTTATCCGGATTGCCAGCCGGGTTAAAATCCGCGGCGGGGTAATTCTTCATCACCGATTCCAGCCAGGCCATGTCCACCGAGCAATTATCCGGCTTCAGATCCGCAAGGTTCACCTTGGATCTTGCCACCAGGGCCTGGAACTCAAGCTGCGCCCAACTGGATTTGCCGATGATTTCCGTGCAATGCTCGCACTGCTGGATGTGTTCCAGATAGTAATCCAGCAGTGGTTCATGGACATCGCCAATAACCACCGCCTTCAGCATTGCTTCTTCAGGACAGTTGAAACGCTGTTTCATTGCATTCCAAGAAAGCCAACATTAAAAATCTCCAATTATTAAATCCTAAAAATGGCTTGGTTCTTTCAGAAATTTAGCTTAAATCCTCAATAAATTTGGAAACCACCGTTTTAAGCTTCTTTAAAGCCCTGCAATGCACGATATAAACTGCGCTTTTGGTGCAGTTTACCTCTTCGGCGACCACCTCTGGAGGCAACTGTTCCAAGAAGGATTTCTGGAAGATTGTCCAATCCCGAAAGCTGAGGTCGGATTCGAGTGTGGCCAACGCCCTGTTGAAAACATCCAGGCAGTATTCCTCGGCCCAGCCATTGTTGGAAACCATTTTGATGAGGTTGTTCAGTTCATGGTGACCGGGTCGGGAATCCAGTTCCTTTTTGCGGGCCTTCTTGAACTGCATCATCTTGAAATAACTGATCTGGTTCAGCCAGCCACGAAAGCTGCCCACGCCCCTTCTTTGAAACATGTGCAGCTTCTTGAATACCTCGAGCAACACTTCCTGGCAAATATCCTTTGCGTCTTCCGCACCAAGGCCAAAATTGATGTTCCACTTGTAGATGAGTGGTCCATAAAGCCTTACGAAAGCCTCCCACGCCTCGGGGCTTTTTTGAATATTCAGGCGATCCAGCATTCCAAGGGATGTGGTTAGCATTGGAAGGTCCTTTTCATGTAGAGAATTATAATACACTACGCCCGGGATTTTAATAAAGTTCGCTTTTTGTCTGGTTTTTTTGAAAAAAACAACTAATAGAACACTCTGTCGCATAAACCCCCTTAAACCCCCTGAATTTTTCCTGACCAACTGCATGGTTTCGCGAGCGGGTAGTATGTGAGCGGGGTGCGTATTTATTTGTGAGCGGGGTGCGGCAGCACCACGGTAATTCTTGAAATATAAACACAAACGGGGCGCTCACGCACCTCGCTCCATAAACCACGCAGCCCGGTCAAAAAAATATAATTCGGAAGGAACCCCCATTGCCCTCTTCCGGCGGGAAGAGGGTTGGGTGATGGGGTATGTTTTTCCTCTGCGCTTTAGAACACCGCCCGAGATTTACATTCTTTGTTCAACCAGGATTTTAGCTGACGAATACGCCCTGACGGTTGCTTTCCGGACCGCTTAGGTACGAGAACAATAGATCCGGTCCAGGGTAACTAAAGGCATTTACCTGGGTTGCGCCACCCGGGCCAGCGTTTTTAGCAAGAAGGAAATACCATGTGCTTGCCGGACCTAGCAACCGCAAAAACGCTATGAAATAAGGGCGGGATTAATTCTGGTGGAGCCTTTTTCTTTTACCATTCAACAGCCAACCTATGGGCGTGTGGCGCACAAAAAGCTGGTAGGTTGCCAATAGTGATACAAATATCGCGGAGGTAATCAGGAAAAATTTAATGCCTGGGTTGTGATTGCTATCGCGTACCCAGGCCTGAAATTGGATTACCAATGGCAGGTGCATGATGTAAAGCCAATATGAAGAATCGGAAACATAGCGTACCAGCCCGGACTCTTTGGAGAACCACCTCGCAAAAATGCCCATCAACCCCAGGGACATGGCCCACACATACAGGGCCTGAGTCACGATATTCACCCATGGCTTGTTCATATTCAAATACCCCATGGGAAATATGATTAGCAAACCCGCTAAAAACAACAGCCAGTGATTCATGACGTTGTTTTGGCTTCGACAAACCTCGAAATACAGGCAACCAAACAGGAAAAAAATCAGGTAATACCCAAGAAGGTGCGGCGGGGGAATGATTCCGGTGCTGGTATCCGGCCCAAATATCAAACTGCCCGAATTCATGAAAAGCAAAGGAACCACCACACCCGGCACAAGCGCCAACATGCAAAACCATTGGAGGTTTCGCAACCACTGCGCAGGCAGGATTTTGGACACCAGCTTGAACAACGGACACAACAACGCAAACAGCAATACCATCCAGCATAAATACCAGAGAAACCATAAATGATGGAAAACCATCTTACGAACCAGATGGGTTGTGTGCCCCCGAAAGGTAACCACAAAAAAACCGGAATTCAACCAATCTTGATATCTGCGGTAGATGGTATTTCCCGCTTCCTTCGCGGGTGGGGGTTCCGACTTGGCCGCATCCCCCTTTTTGGCAAATGGATTCATCAACTGCCCGAAAAACAATTTGCCCCGCACCGTATTCCTTCCGGCTTTCAATGCTTCCTCTTCGGGTAGTGCAATTCCCAAATGCCCCGCGATCAGCTTGGTGGTGGCGATGTCCGCAAAAGTGCTTTGAAACGGCGTAAGGCCCATCTGGTTTACCGGGCCAAGCCTGGCACCCTGTTCGATAAGGAACCTGGCCACGGTATCCCTGCCCAAAAACGCGGCGCCATGCAACGCGGTGGAACCATCCTTGTTGACCTGGTTCACATCCGCGCCAAGGCTTAGAAGTTCCTCCACCGTTTCCAAATCACCCTTCAGGGCGGCCCAGGTCAGGGGATAAACCCCAAGTTTCCCATCCGCGCGGGAAATTTCATCCGGGTCGCTAAGGTACAGGTTGATCGCCTGGCGGTCACCACTTCGTATGGCCGCGGCCAGGGTTTCCTCCGGCAAATGAACCCGGATTGAACCCGCATGGATCACTTTTTTGGAAATATGATCCACCATTGGTACAACGGTGAACAGGCAGATCATACATGGAATGAAAATTCTAACGGTGCGTTGCCAAAGCAGGCTTTTTAAACCCTTCTTCCGGTAAACCATCATGGTAAAGAAACCGCTCAGCAGAAAAAAAAGCGGCATTCGAAAGCCATGCACAGCCTGCATGAAAATGCCAAAGAACTTATGCTGGTGGATATCCTGAACCGGCCAGGGCACCTGAAAGAAACTTAGCGCGGAGTGCAAACCAATTCCCAAAAGCAT
>JBEGQX010000184.1:0-9149 GCA_041180805.1 Planctomycetota bacterium | reverse complement strand
GGTTAAGTTGGACAGAATTGTTTCCATCGGCTCTTCGAACAATGTCGAAGGTGTTGTGGTACATGCGAACATGAAACCTGCAAATGGCGCAAAGCTTATTCTGGTTCATGAATCCATCAGTGGTATGAAAACCTCGGTATCCACCGATGCCCAAGGTCGTTTTGGTACCAACCTTCAAGCTGGCAACTGGCTGGTATACCTGGCAGATGCCCAGGGCCGCGCGGTTTTCCAAAAGCAAATTGAAGTTAAACCTGCCGGTGCGCAAACCATTCAACTGGTAAGCCGATAACCTTTTCGAAAAATTTTAAGAGCCCCTGGGAAAACCCGGGGGCTCTTTGCTTTCCCAGCCCTCCCCTTTTAACAAGCTGCTGTTAAGTTGTACAAATTCGCAAAAGGTTGCGGGTTGTAAGCGAATAGCTTGGAAAAACCCTTGGTATGGTTACCCGTATTCGGTGAATAGATCCTTAAAAATAGGTCGATATGATCGTAGCGGATGAGCACAAGGAAGTGCTTCCTCTCACGAGGCCAATTCCCCTCTCCAGTTTTTGGATCGCTAGCAAGCGGCAAGGATGCCGCAGTTACATTTTAGGGGTGATAGAAAATGTTCGAATCTCTGTTTTTAGGTGGTTTGCTAGCCACAGCTCAAACACCTGTGGATAAAAATCTAGTGAAGCCAATTCCATCAATGGCTCCCATTTCCTTGGTTCAAGCTCCGAAGGATGCCGCTGCACCAGCAGAAGGGGAAAAGAAAGAGGAAGAAAAAGAAGAAGAACCAGCAAAGAAGTATTTTTTGATGAGACTTCTGGAAGGTACTCCAACCGGTCTTTTGCTGGATGACAAAGGCATTGTGATGAAAGGTTACATGCAAGGTAACTACACTGCCTCCACAGCCAATGGGGTTAACCTTCCCATGGCGATGAACTATCAGGCCAACCAGTTCCTTCTGGAACAAAACATGTTGATGATCGAAAAAGCAGTCGACATGAAGTCCAAGGAATCCAACTGGGGCTTCCATATTGAAGGTATTCTGCCAGGTTCTGACTATCGCTTTACGCTGCAGAACAACTTGATGGACAGCCAGCTTCGCATGAACAATGGGCTGCCCAACAACTATGGCGTGGATTTGCCACAGTTCTATGTTGAAAACTACAACCCCAACATTGCAGGTGGAATGGACTCCAAGGTTGGTCGTTTCTACACCATCATCTGCAACGAAAGCATTGATACAACCCAGAACAAACTGGTTAGCCGCGCGTTAACCTTCATGAATAATCCCTTTACCCATACCGGTGCTTTGACTCAAACCAAGCTTGGTGAGAGATGGACATGGAGCAACGCAATCACTGCGGGTAACGATGTGTTCTTTGGCCCTGCCAGCAAGGTTGCTTACCTTGGCGGTATCAAGTGGGAATCCGAGGATGGCGACGCCAACATCGCATTCAACACCAACCTGACTGATCCCAGCTTCAACTCCAGAATTCAAACCGCCAACAACTATGATGTGTTTGAAATTCTCTTCAACTGGAAGATCAGTGACAAGTGGTACTATACGTCCGACAGCATGTACTCCTTTATCAACAACTGGGATACCAATGGTGGAACACCTTTCTACGAAAGGGATGGCGTAACCCCCAGGGCTTATCAGGGTTGGGCTAACTGGTACGGCTTTATGAACTACCTTACTTATACCTTTAATGAAAGATTGTCCACCACAAGCCGTGTTGAATTCTTCACGGATACAAAGGGTGTAAGGACTGGTTATGAAGGCCTGTATACCACTCTTACCCAAGGCATCACCTACAAAATGTGGGACGATCAACTGTGGGTAAGACCTGAATTTAGGTACGACAACAACTCTGTCTCGAAGGCTTATAACAACGATGGAAATCCTTCCAACGGCCTGTTTACCTTCGCGATCGACTTCGTGTTGAGGTACTAAAAGGTTTTATCTCTCCCCCTCCAACGCAACAAGGCACTGGAAGTCCAGTGCCTTGTTCGTTTTTATTGCCAACCCATCTGTTACTTGAGATTTTTCTGGATGTATTCCAGAACCTCCTGCGGGTGGGCATCGGGCTTCACGGTGGTGTAGATTTTCCTGACCACACCCTGCTTGTCAATCACATAGGTGTAACGGGAAGCCATGCCACTTTTGCCTAGGGCGCCGAAAGATTCCGTTACTTTCTTTTCTGGGTCCGCAAGAAGAGGGATCTCCAGCTTTTCCTTTTCCACGAACTTCTGCTGAAGATCGAATGTATCGGTGCTGATACCGAAGACAACGGTATCGAGTGCGGAGAATTTTTCAGCAAGACCGCTGAATCCGCACGATTCCTTCGTTCAACCACCCGTCATTGCCTTGGGGTAGAAGAACAAAACCACATTCTTCTTTCCCTTGAAATCATCGAGGTTCACCTGGGCTTTTTTGCCCTTACCCGCGGCATCCAGAACGACCTTGGGCGCTGGTTTGCCTTCTTCGGCCTTGTCGGCTGCCATCACAAATACTCCCATCCCAAGCGTTGCCGCCAGGGACAACAAGAACTTCTTCATTCATTCCTCCTTTGGAAATGAAACCATGCTGGGTCTGCACAAACAATTGTGCAGCAGTGCTGATACCATTGCAAGAAATGAATTTCAAGAGGGTTGCCAGCATCTTGGCAGGCCAATGCCCACAATCTCCAGTTCGCCCAGATTTGCTTTGGCCTTGGGGTTGGAGAAACCATTCTTCGAGGTAACCATCGTAACGGTAAGGTTTGCCTTGATGGTGGGTTCGGTAATTTCCCCTGTATCCGCATCCATACCCGATGGGATGTCCACCGCGAGAACCTTTTTGCCAGACTGGTTGATCAATTTTGCCGCCAAATCAAAAGGCGCCCGTAGTGACCCCTTTTGACCGGTCCCAACCAAGGCATCCACCACCCATTCCACCTCTTCAAGTTGCTTCTGGAACCCCTGTTCGCCAATCTTCTGGAAAACATCAAATGGTATATCAGAGTGATAGACCATGGAATAATTCATGTAAGCATCACCCAACAGGTCGCCAGGGTTGGCAAACAGGATGACGCGAACAGGAATACCGGCTTGATCCAGATGGCGGGCTATCACAAATCCATCTCCCCCATTGTTGCCCCTGCCACAACAGACAAGCACGGATTTGGGTTTATGCCTTAGCAGGCACTCGGTGATACCACGCCCGGCATTTTCCATGAGAACAATGCCGGGAATATGGCCCTGATCCTTGGCAACCCAATCGATCTGCCGTGACTGTTCCACGCTAAGGGATTTCATAAAGGTTACCTGCTAATTCGCAGGCCCCCTCCTTTGAGAAGGCTTTCCACCTCATCGGCACGAACCCAGGCGAAGTCCCCGGGAATGGAATGCTTGATGGCACTGGTGGCAACGCCCCAGTCCACCGCCTTCTGGATGTCGCCGGTCAGCAAACCATGAATCAGACCGGCGGCAAAAGAATCACCGGCTCCAAGTCTATCCACAATTTCCACTTCGTAGGTGCGTGTCTTGTAGACCTTGCCCTTCTGATAGGCAATACCCGTCCACGAGTTCTTCCAAACCAGCGGGTTTTCACGCAGGGTGATGGCAACAATATCCAGCGAAAATTTCTCGGCCACCTTTGCGGCCACATCCTCATAATCCTTGCCGGTAATTCCGAAGACCTTTTCCACATCCTCCTCGGTGGTGATGAGCGCATTCGTATGCTGCATCAATTCCGAGAGACACTTGCCTGCTTCCTGCGTGGACCAGAGTTTCACGCGATAGTTCAAATCCATGCTGGTTTGAACACCAGCCTTTCGGGCGGCAATAAGTGCTTCCTTGGTAACCGCCGCCGCACTGGCGCTGAGTGCGGGGGTAATACCGGTGACATGGAACCATTTCGCACCCTGAAAAACCTTGTCCCAAGCAACCATTCCTGGCTGGATGGCAGCAATGGCAGAACCCTTGCGATCGTACACCACACTGCTGGCACGGGGCGCGGCCCCAAACTCCAGGAAGTACAATCCAAGCCTGTCATCCTTGGAATAGATCACATGGGAATCATTAACCCCGGCTTCACGGGCATGGTTGGCAACAAGCCGGCCCAGTGGATTATCCGGCAGGCGTGAAACCCACGCAGTCTTATGCCCCAAACGGGCCAGCCCCACCGCTGTGTTCAATTCCGCGCCACCTACCCTGAGATCGAGGCTACGAGCCTGTTCCAGCCTTAAAAAGTTGGGAGGGGAAAGGCGAATCATCGCTTCGCCAAAGGTAATGATTTCTGCGCTCATCTTCTAACCTCTATTTCTTTTTGGAACGAAAATCCCTGACGATCTGGACGTACTGGCTGGCCAGATCACGAATACGGTCAAAGTTTCCTTCGGCTACGGCCTTGGGTTCCACCAATTGACTGCCCACCCCAAGACAACAAGCCCCCGCCTCGAGAAACTTTGCGGCGGTGGTCAGGTCCACGCCACCGGTAGGCATCATCTTTACCTGTGGCAAAGGACCCCGAACTGCCTTGAAGAATGCCGGCCCCAGCACCTCTGCGGGGAATACCTTACAAACATCGGCGCCAGCCTCATAGGCGGTCAGTATCTCGGTGGGGCTGAATACCCCGGGCATGATTCCCTTGTCGTAACGATTGCAAAGCTTTATCAGGTCTAGATTCAGTACTGGCGAAACCAGATACTCGGCCCCGGCAAGGATGGCTGCCCTACCGGTCTCGGTATCCAGAATGGTACCAGCGCCAAGAATAATCCTGTCCCCCAGTTCGCGATGGACTTCCCGGATAACTGAAAGCGCATCGGGCACTGTCATGGTGATTTCCACCGCCCTTACGCCTCCATCCGCCAGGGCCTTCGCCACCCCAACCAACTGCTTCGCATCCTGAGATCGCACAATGGCCACAATACCGCTGTCGATGATCTGCCTTACTCTTTCAGCACGATCCAACTTTCCACCCTCCTAAATGAAGTTCAATTGCAAAAGGCTATTTTGAAGGTTCCACTTCTGGTAGCAATCAAATTCTTTTCTTTGTGATTGGTTACAACGGCGCAAGAATAAGGGATTCGAAAACTGGCCTACCGGCGTTCGATAAGAGACTGAGTCTTCACCACGGTGTATTCGCCGGGAAAGGTGTGAAAAGTGGCAATGACGATGCAACCATCCCTGGCATCGGCGGTAACAAATCCAAGCGCGGGCAGCGCCAGCCGGCTTGCCGTGCGAAAATGGTGAATCAAGCCACGCTTGCGGCCATCCGCAACGATTTCCTTGTGAATGTGAGGAAAAGCCTCGGGCCCAAGATGTTCCACCTGAAAGCAATGCTCGTAAAAGATGTTCCTACCCAGTTCCAACTTGCCGGTGTAACCCTGGCGAAGTTGAAGGTCCACCAGACGCTTTCCGTCGGGGAACTCCTGATTGTTCGCGCCGGCAACCTCACTAAGAACCATTTCCGGGTGTTCAAAGGTAATCCAATGTCCCGTGGAGGTCACACGAACATGAAGCTTATAGTTCTCACGCTCCACCGTTCGTGTGGCGAGGATATCGAAAAACTCGGGATGTAAATGCCTGCCGTACAATTGGAAAACCAAGTCCTGTACGGGAGGTCTCATTTCCAATTGCATGGGATGATTCAACCACCAGGATAAACATTACAGTTAAATTATATTAGCAGCTTTAAGACATCACAATGCAAGAATGACGGGTTGGAAACTCAACTTCCAAGAATCTGCATGATAGGCTTGCCGCCATGCGAGACATGAATTGGCCTGCCTAGATTATCCAACATGGTGGCTTCAGAATCCACTCCTAGAAGATGATACACGGTGGCACACAAGTCACCCGGGCTGACAGCATGATCGGAAGGATAGGCAGCCTGTTTGTCGGAGGTGCCGTAAATCAAACCCTTGCGTATTTGCGATCCAAACAGAAGGGCAAACCCGCACTGGGGCCAATGATCCCTACCCGCGGCAGCATTCACCTTGGGCGTTCGTCCCATCTCACCCGTAACAATCACAAGTGTGGAATCCCACAATCCGCGGGCCTGAAGGTCGTCCATTAACGCGCTTACCATAACATCCAAAATGGGAAGGTTGAACTTCAACATTCCAAAGTTGTTGTTGTGCATATCCCAATGGCCACCATGGGTATCGGCGGCGCATTCCCAGTTGACCGTTACAAAGGTCACCCCAGACTCAACCAATCTTCTTGCCGCAAGCAAACTGGCCCCGTAAAGGTTTCTACCATAACGATCACAAACAGAGGCTGGCTCTTTTTGAAGATCAATCGCGGAACCAATACGGGATGAGGTCAAAAGTTCAAACGCCTCCTGTTGCTGGCGGTTCCAGGCCTTGCCAACATAACCTGAATCATAACTTTGGCGGGCACTTTCGATATTGCGATGAAGAGCTTTGCGATCGTGCAATCTATCGATGGTAATTCCCATGTTATTGCCCAAACCGCCAAGCATGGGTTCCCCCACAGGCACCACGGGATCGTAAAAGGCGCCTTTGCGTGCAAAGGTTGGTTCACATTGTGTCAGCAGCGGATCGTACTGCCTGCCGAGGTAGCCACCATATGGGCCGGCACGCCTCAGGCCCTGGCTGAAACCAGGGTAGGCAGGCATTAGCACATGAAATGGCACACCCGGAGTATTCATCCCCAAATGCTGGCAGATCGCACTCATCGAGGGATGATCACTCGGCTTGGCAAAATAATTCTCGCGATCTGAACCACCGGTAAAACCGGTCAGCACCGAATACGGATTGTGACTGTTGTAGCCATGGCTTACCGTGCGAATGATAGTCGCATCATTCATGCGCCTGGCAATCTGAGGCAGGTATTCGCAAACACGATAACCCGGAATACTGGTCGGGATACTTCCAAACTCGCCCCTTATTTCCTTGGGGGCATCGGGCTTCATATCGAAGGTATCAATGTGGCTGGGTCCGCCAAACAGGTTCACAAGAATTACCGAACGGGTCCGCGATTGTTTTGCGGCACGGGCGTAACCCCCACCCATGAAGGCGGGTAAAAACGCACTCGCACCCAAGGCAAGCAACCCTCTCCGGGTTGGTCCACTACAAATAACCGGTGCCTTGGTCTTGCCAGGAAGCATGAGTGTCCATTGGGGTGGGAATAAATCGGACAGAAATCATTGTTCCTTATCAAATCGGCAAAGTCAAACCTTCTTGATGACAAAATTTCATGGTAATATTGGTTACTTTCATAGGAAATGGAAAGCGACCAAATCATGCCTTTTGCACTTAGAGCCATCGCTATTTTACTTCTTCCGGCCACCACCTTGTTGCTGCTGGAGGCCAAGGCCGAACCGCCACGCACTCCGCGATTTCCCGCCCTGGAAAAGCATGCTCTGTCCGCCAGGAAAGCCGATGAGGCGGACTTCAAGACACTCGCGGATTTTCTTGTCTCAAAAGCCAAGGGCGACAAGGAGAAAGCCTGGTGCATTTATCGTTGGGTGACAGATCGCATCAGCTATGATGTGGATTCCCTGCTGAAGAAAGACCTGAAACTTGAGAAGAACACTCCGGAAGCGGTGTTAAATAGCCGCCTGTGCGTCTGCGAGGGATACTCGCGCATTTACAAAAAGCTTTGCGAGGAAGCCGGGCTTGAGGTGGTGCAGATTACCGGCCATGCCCGCGATGGCAACAAGGACAAGTCCGGCGTGCCCTTGCACAACACCCATGCGTGGAACGCCGTCAAGCTGGATGGCAAATGGGAATTGATCGATCCGACCTTCGGGTCAGGAAGCATCGAAAAAGAGCAGTTCAGGAAAAACTTCGAACCCATGTTCTTTCTGGTTCCACCCGACCAGATGAGGTTCTCGCATTACCCGGAAGATTCGAAATGGCAATTGATCGAGAAGACCATCTCGAAGGATGAGTTTGATCGGCTGCCACTGGTGAGGGCATCGATGTTTCGCATGGGGATCAGCCCTTCGAACATTAACAAGTCCATCAAGGCCAAGGGTTTTGATGGCTTTCCAGAGGTGTTTGATGTACCGGGGGTGAAGTTAAAGGTTGTGGATGCTCCCTTGCAATCCCGATTGAAAACCGGCCAGCAAGTGAGGGTGATCATTGAATCCGGTGACATTTCAAAGATGCTGATTGTTGCAAACGACAAGCCTTTGGTCACCTCTCCAAGACAAGGAGCGGGGTTTGTAGCCAACTTCAGGGCGCCCCCGGGATCGATTGTCGTTGCGGTGCAAAAACCAAACAGCGGCAATGAATATGCGTATGTGCTGAAGTACAAGGTTGAATAATCCCAACCTTTATTGCCATTTGTGGCGCATATCAGACATTCTTCGCTTGTTCGATTTCAAACATCAAAATAATATGATGTAAGTCTGGCTTTATCCAAATTGGAATCAGGTGAGCAAATGCCATTGGGCATGGAGACCATCAAACTGTTGCAGGCCGCCCGGAAAATGGTGCAAACCATTCCCGCCGATGCGGTATTGATCATGGCGGATGGTCCCATGGACTGGGATAGTGTGCTCAAGGAACTATCCGGCATAAAGATTCTGGTTGCTCCCAAACACCAAAGCGACAGCATTCGGGTGAAAGAACACCCTGACCTTACCCTTCTTGAAATTGAATCCGGCCCCACCCCCACACAAGAGCGCATGAGCCTTGCGCTTCTTGAAGCGGTTCGTAGCGAAAAACTCCGCCAGGGTGCGGGCGTGGTGGTGCTGTATAACGGCATCGAGGTGGGTGAGGAAAAGCCCGATGTGCTTGACACACTTAGCCTGATTCATCTTGGTGAACACCTGGAAAAACTTAGCGCGAAAGACCTTCGCAGGCTGGACACCCAGGTTCCCCTAGAAACCCTGCGCGCCGTGGTGGACCTTGCCACCGAGATCGGCCAGGAGGGCCGTGAAGGACAGCCTGTTGGAACCATGTTCGTGGTGGGGGACACCCGCAAAGTGATGAACCTTTCACGCCCCATGAACTTCAATCCATTCCGGGGTTATAGCGATCCCGAAAGGGACATTCGCGACCCCGCGGTTCGTGAACAGATCAAAGATATTGCCAAGCTGGAAGGCGCCATCATTATAAGGCGCGATGGTGTGGCCGAGGCGGCATGCAGGCGGATAGAAGCCCCTTATACCGGCTTCACCCTAAGCATGGGTCTTGGGACCCGTC
>JBEGQX010000183.1:0-2634 GCA_041180805.1 Planctomycetota bacterium | reverse complement strand
GAGGGTTTTATCTCCGGGTTGCACAAGAGCCCTGTCTTTGGTCACTCCATCGAGTTTCTCCAGCATCGCGAATATACCATGGGTGACGATATTCGCCATCTGGACTGGAAAGTCTGGTCGCGCACGGATCGCTTTCACATCAAGCAGTACGAAGAGGAAACCAACCTTCGGGCGAACCTTGTGGTGGATGTCAGTGAATCGATGCGGTACGGCCAGGGCCCTATGACCAAGTACGATTACGCGTGTACCGGCGCGGCCTGCCTGGCTTACCTGCTTTTAAGGCAGCACGATGCGGTGGGCCTGACAACCTTTGATTCTCAGGTGCGTTCGAACATCGCCCCCCGCTCGCAGATGTCCCACCTGGACGCCATCACTACCGGGCTGCATCAGGCAAAGCCCGCGAAGAAGACCGACTTTGTCAGCACCTTGAAGCGCGTTGCCGAGTCTGTCGGCCAGCGAGGAATGATCATTCTCTTTTCCGATTTCCTTGTCGACAGGGCCGAACTGTTCAAAGGTTTGGAAATGCTACGGCACCGCAGGCAGGATATCCTGGCGTTTCATGTGCTGGACACCGACGAGGTGAATTTCAACTTCACCGGCAGCACTCGGTTTGAAGGCATGGAAGAAATGCCCGACCTGCTCTGCGACCCCAGGTCGCTCCGCGATGGCTACCTTGAGGCACTTGAAAAATATCTTGTCGAGGTGCGCCGTGGTTGCACCCGCCTTGGCATTGATTACCAGATGGTGACCACCGGGGATTACCTGGATGCGGTACTGAACAAGTTTTTGAACCAAAGGCTGGATGACCGCAGTTCCCGTGGCAGGGGAGGCCCCGCATGATACTGCTTTTGCGACGATTGGCGGATTGTTGTTGATGGAGATGTTTCTTAACCCCTGGTACATGATTGCAGGTGCCCTGCTCGTCAGCGCCCCGGTCCTGATCCATCTCATCAACCGCATTCGTTACAAGCGCGTTGAATGGGCGGCGATGGAGTTCCTGCTGGAGGCGATGAAGCGCAACCGCCGCAGGCGCATTCTGGAGCAGTTGCTGCTGCTGTTGTTGAGAATTTTCCTGGTGTTGCTGACCGGGTTTTTGGTGGCCAGATTTGTCGGCGACACCTTGGGAAGGGGTGCCTCGCAATCAGCAAGCCATTTCATATTATTGGACGATTCCCTGAGCATGTCGGATCGCTGGACTGATTCCAACGGGGAGAACAACAGTTTTCGCGTGGCCGTTGCCGAGATCAACCGCATACTTCGCAAGCTGGCGCAGGCGAATGGCGCCCAGCAGGTGCGTATTGCGCTGGCCTCGGAACCCGATGGAAATGTCTTTGAGGGCAGGGTTAACGAGCAGTCTATCGAGGAAGTTTCCCGCCGGCTGGAGTTACTGAAGGGTGGCTTCCTGCACGCTGATTTTTCCAAGGGCCTGGACAATGCATCGGCTTATCTTTCACAGGTGCAGATAGGCACACGCACGCTGCACATCGTGAGTGACCTTCGCGAGTCCGACTGGGGCGCGGCACGGGAAAACCTCCGCCAGGTTTTAGATCGCATCTTGGAGGGGGGTATCAACCTCAGCCTGGTGGATGTGGCGCACCCGTTCCGTGGTGAAAACAGGCAGGTGACAATTCATCATGACAATCTTGCGCTCGTGGACCTGAAGCCGGAATCCAAGCTTGCCGCCGAGGGTGTTCCCATTGAGTTCAGCATGAGCATTCAGAATTTTGGCTCTGCTGACAAGAGAAGCTTCCTGCATGTGAAGGTGGATGGCCAGGAGGATTTTGCCGCCTCGCAACCCATTGAAAGCCTGCCAGCACTTCAGCGAACCGAGAAAAAGTTTTCCCTGGTATTGCAGCGCAAGAACCGCAATCCGCTGGCGGCGCTAAAGTCTTCCGACAAGGCGGGGGATCGTGACCGCAAGCTGAAGCTGGACCGCGAGTTTGTAAGGGTTCGCGCCGAGATCACCGAGGATGAAAAGACCGGCATTCTTTCCGACAACGCCCGCGAGATTGTCTTGGAACTAAGATCCCGGGTCCCGGTGTTGGTTGTGGATGGAGCCGGCCCCGAGGGCAGGCTGCCGGGTGGAGATTCCTTTCACATCGAGTTCGCCCTGGCGGCAGCACGCGCCTACGAGGTGGAACATCGTTCCCTGGATGATTTGGAAAAGGCCGAACTCGACATCTACCCCACTATCTATCTTGCGAACATCCCTGAGATCAAGTCTGAAAAGGTGATTGCCAGGCTTCGGGAGTTTGTAGAGCGGGGTGGCGGTCTGGTCTGGTTCCTGGGAGATCGCTCGAAGGGTGCCTGGCTTAATTCCATGTATGAAAAAGAAGGCAAACTTTTCCCGCTTCTTGTGACTGAGAAGGCAACCGATGCCCTGCCGGAGAATGTTCGCCAGGAGATGAAGCAGCGTGATGAACAACCCAAGATTCTCTTCCCGAACCCTGATCACCCGGCGGTAAGGGGGTTGGCGGGCAACCTGGGCGCGATGCGATTCCTTCTGATTGACCGTTATTACCAGGCAAGGCCCCGCTTCCAATGGGATGCCTCGGGCAACGAGACCGAGGAAATGATTCTGCTTTCCAACCGCAGGTGGAATGATGACCGCCAGCGTGATGCCTACAAGGATCG
>JBEGQX010000182.1:0-4589 GCA_041180805.1 Planctomycetota bacterium | reverse complement strand
CCAGGCCCTGATGGCAAGCCAGGCTTCAACGCCCAATACTTGGAATCCCCTGGAAGGTATAACTTCCTTCAAGCTGCGATCTACCGTTTGAAGCTTAGTGAAATTCCAAACCGCCCCGGATTGGAACTTTATCCAACCCTGGAAGTTGTGCCTAGCACCGGAAAGACAAACACCTTTATCGCCCATAGTTCAGTGCCTGTAAGCTTCACGGAAGAAGATTTCCAACAAGTCGCCGCTGGTAACTTTGTGGTAAAAGTTGTCTACCTTCCCGATCCCCAGTTCCAAGACCTTGCAAGTGCGGGCGGATTGGATGAAGTGGTATCCAGCCGACTGGAACCAGGCGTTGACCCAATCGCTGAAGCCCAACGCCGTGGTAGCATCCTTTTGATTGTAAGACTTGGAAACATCGACCTGGAAGCACCAAACACCCCTGCGATGGATGCACCTCCGGGAGGAGGCATGAGAATGCCTGCACCTGGCCAGATGCCTATGAATCCTGGTATGGGAAGAATGGTACCCTACGGTATCATGGGACCCGGCGCTGGCCCGGCCAACATGCAAGCCCCAGCGGAAGCAGCCCCTCAATTTATTCCTGGCGCACCCGCGATTCTTCCACCGGCAACCCCTGGCGTAAAGAGCCCTACCTCGGCTGCTCCTTTAACCCTACCCGTTCCGGAAGCGCCAACCGTAAAGGGCAAAGGTGACGAGGAAACCATCATCCTCAAGAAAGAAACCTTGCCAGGCACCGGATTGGAAGTGGTTCCAAAAGCAAATGGAATAACCACCAAACCCGTGGAAGCAAAGCCGGTTGTTGGTCCTTCCAGCATCCCACCTTTTGTTACCAAGTAATCGAGGTTAAACCATGGCAAGCCGGCGAATAGGGAAAATGAGCCCTGATCGCCGGCTTTCTTCTTTAAAGTTCTTTTGACTAGCCTGACTGCACACTCAGGATTCTGATCATGAAAAAAGCTTGCATCGTGGTGGTTATAATTTGCCTGCTTCAAAGCACTGCCGCCATCGCCCAAACGATGGTGCCAGGCAGGAACATAGGCCAATCGCCATTACTATGGACGCGTTTCCAGCTTCCGGGTGATTGCAAGGTGACCGTTTTTCCCGATCCTTACCGTAAAGTTGGCTTGGAAAAGAAAGATCAAATCGGCCTCCGCCCAGGATACATATACCGAATCAAGCTGGAAAACCTGCCAGAATTGCCTGGCCAGGAATTATTTCCCACGCTCGAAGTGCGTGGGTCTCTTAGCATGCCCAAGGTTGCCGACCCCGCAAAATTCCCCGCTATCGTCAGAGTACATCATCATGAACTGGAATCCGCAATTCGTGGAAACATGATTACCAAAGTAATTTACCTTGAAGATTCTGCAAAAGCAGAGCCTGTCCAAAGTGATCTGGAAAATCCAATAGAAACACCCATCCCTCAAAAGCTCAACCTAATTGAAGAAGCGAGAAACAAGGGACGGTTAATGGTTATCTTTCGCATGGGCGGAAAAAACGTGTCTGAACAAGAGCTAAAAGGTTGCTCGGTACCCGGCACCATGCTTTGCCCCAAAGACAAATCCCTTGGCCACCCCATGATGCCACCCGTGGTTCCGTTCGAATTATTCCAGTGTTTTGACCCGTTCCATGGTCCAAAACCACCCAGCGAAGAATTGATCCGAGACGGTGGAGATCATTACCCCAAAGCTGGCTTGGATAACCAGGGAACTCTACAGGGCATAGACCCCGAAGATACTGTCGCTCAATACCGGGATAGTTCAGGGAAAAATCGCATCTCAAGATCCAACTGTGTACTCATCAGCGCTCCGAGATATGGCATTCTTTCCCAGGAAACCATTTGGAATAATGTTCATTCCATCCAGGGGTTCCATGAAGAAAAATCCCTGCAGACCAACAATCAATTTCGAACCAGCGCGAACAGCATAACAACGCGATCCATGGATCACCTGAACTCCTTCAAGGCGGGTCTGAAACTGCGTGGCACTGAAAACACCATAGGCGTGGGTAAAATCCAACGCATCGAGGTCATTCAGGCACAAATCCTGGAACTTGTACCTCTGGAATCGATAGATTCAAAATCCACCGCAAACTTAAGAGAAGCCAGAACCGCTCTCATAAAGAAGCAAACCGAGAATGTTAAAAGGTTTTCAAATTCCCTGGGCTTAAAAGAGAATATCAGCACCACTTTTGCCAGCGTGATTGGTCGGGTGGAAAATGGCCCGGATATAGTTCAAGCCAAGGTGGAAACCAGGGAAATGGTAATTACCGAAAATGGGACCTGCGAAGTAGAACTAGACAAGCCTTTGGGACTTTTGAAACTTGCAGACAAGTCGAATGCCCAGGTTGGCGAAATAGTCACATTCACCTTAAGGTACACCAATCTTGGCTCTAAGCCTATTTCAGACCTGGCCGTTTTAGATAGTTTGCATACCAGACTGGAATATGTTGCTAATTCAGCCCAATCTGACCGAGATGCTGTTTTTAGTATGCAAAAAAATGAGGCCGGGTCACTGATACTTCGTTGGGAAGTAACAGGAAGATTGATGCCCAAAGAATATGGGATCATCAAGTTTCAGGCCAAAGTAAGGTAAACACAAAAAGAAATGCTATTTACCACCTGAGGATGATTGCTTTTTAAGAAAATCGACAACCACTTTGGCATCCAAAGACTTTCCTTTGGTAGCCCGAAACTCGTGGACAATTTTACCTTCTCGAAAATAAACAACCAGAACCTCGTCTTCTGATTTAAAGCCATAAGCAGGAGGCCCAGCCTCATCTTCGAATCTTCCCACCGCAAGTAAACCTGAACTGGACTCTCCCCAAGAAAGTAATTCTTTATCTTTATCTCCCTCAGTTTTAAAAATGGTAACCCATGATTTAAAATTGGGCCGAGACTTAACTTCTGGCTGGAGGTCTTTCCAAATAGCCGTAATAGGCTGTGCAGATTTGCCGAATAGAATCAAACCTTCTTTATCTGAATGTTCACAGACATAACAGTGAAGTTTGCCTCGTTCTTCACCATAAATAACCTGCATGGTGTATGGTGGCAGTTTGCGTCCAATGAGTGAACTTTGGTCAAAATGCGTTAACAGAGAGACTAGCATCAGAAAATTAAACATTTACCAACCTATATGAAAAAAGTGCCCTAGGAACAGAACCCACTTCGCTCATTGATATCCCAAAGACCCCAAACCGCCAATCATCCTAATTTAGCAAATTAACCTAATATTTCTGGTCCATAAAGGTCGATCTTGACGAATTATGCAAAGTTGGTGATTGTTGGTTGATTGAGGGAGTGTTCTTGGCAAAATTGCCTTTCCCATGGATGGGAAAACAAGGGCATCCAAATGCCATGAAGGCGCATGGGTGATATGGATTTGGAACACGGCGTTGATTTTTTAAATCAACATGGAATGGAAACCGCTCGCGAAGTTCTTCACGAGGAAGCTAACGCGTTGCACCTTGTCGCCGACAGGTTGGATGATCATTTCACGAGGGCAGTCAGGGCGATTTTGGAAATGCAATTTAAAGGTGTTGGCCGGCTTGCCATCACAGGAACTGGTAAAAGTGCGGATGTAGGACTGAAAATCGCAGGAACTTTAAATTCCACCGGAAGCAAATCATACTTTTTGGATGCTGTTCGCGCTGTGCATGGGGATCTTGGGGCAGTGCACGAGGAAGATATTGCCCTGGTTCTATCCAACAGCGGAGAAAGCGAAGAAATCACCCGCCTATTGGGCCCTCTGGAATCCCAATGCTCTCTGATCATTGGGATAACCAGCAACAAGCATAGCACTTTGGGCAAAAAATCACACATTACACTTGCATACGGACCACTTGAAGAAGTGTGCCCATTAGGTTTGGCCCCCAGCGCCAGCACCACCGCAATGGTTGCGATCGGAGATGCAATGGCCTTTTGCCTGAGCAAAGCCAGGAATTTCCAAAAAGAAGATTTTGCCCGCTACCACCCTGCAGGCAGTCTGGGAAGAAAACTAATGCGCGTGGAAACCGTGATGCGTCATGGTACAGAACTTCGCATAGCGAACGAAGGCGATACAGTCCGATCTGTTTTCTCCAAATCCAGCCAACCCGGCAGAAGGACTGGGGCCATCATACTCATAAATCACGAGGGAAAGCTAAGCGGACTTTTCACAGACAGCGACCTGGCAAGGCTGATTGAAAATCGCAAGGATCATGCACTGGATGAGCCAATTGCCAAGGTGATGACAAAAAACCCGATTACCATTTCTTGCGGCACCCGTGTGGCAGAGGCGATTGAACTTATGAAAGGCAAAAAACTTAGTGAACTGCCTGTGGTAAATCAGGAAAATTGCCCCATGGGCCTGCTGGATATTACCGACTTGCTAAGCATCGCCCCTGCGCAAACTCTTTCTGGAAAGGCGGCATAGGCACCATGAACACGATGCTTGCTGTTGCTTCCAATTCCAAGTCCCTGGCAGAAAGATGCAAGTCAATTCAGTTTCTGGCATTTGATGTGGACGGCGTAATGACCCGGGGCGACATCACCATGGACGGCTTAGACAACGAGTGGAAATCATTCCATGTACGGGATGGGA
>JBEGQX010000181.1:0-6673 GCA_041180805.1 Planctomycetota bacterium | reverse complement strand
TTTGGTTTCCAACAAATTCTTCCCCTTTGGGCGAAAATTGAAGCATGGCTCCAAGAACCAACCCGGTTTTGGCAAAATCCACTTTGTTGTCCTGCAAATGTTTCATGGTGCGATCCAGCGTTTCACTGGCATTGTCGTGGATTTTCATTTTGCCGAGCTGGGTTCTAATCTCCTCTGCGCCGGCTTCCTTGCCCAATCGCCAGGATATGTTTCCAATATGGCAAAGGGCCGTGGAGAGGTGTCCTTCCTCGATCTCGGCGTTTAATTCCCCCCTCTTGCGGCTGCGAACCACTTTAAGGAAGTTTGCAAAATGATTTTCACTTTTGCGCTTTGCGGTGAAAGTGCTGACCAACTTGCCATCCTTGTCGAAAAGTGAATTGCCAGCAATCGAGCCTTCGGGCCCGTGGAAAAGCCAGCCGCCTGTGAAGCCTGGGCGGAATTGCTCGGTCTTCAGACCACGGGTTTCCGAGACGATGGTTTTCTCGCCAAAGTCGAAAACGCAAACCTGGGTGTTTGGGGTTTCGCCTGCATCCACATAACCAAATCTACCACCATAGCTGATTGCAGATTTGCACAGGCCATTCAAACCAAGACCCCATCGGCAAATATCGATGGAATGGATATTGTTGTTGCCCAGTTCGCCATTGCCAGTCTGCCAATCCCAGTGCCAGTCGTAGTGAAGGTTTTTACGCGTCAATGGGGAAAGCGGGGCAGGTCCCATGAAGAGGTTGTAATCGACATTTTTAGGAGGCTCGTAATTTCCCTTGGGGCCAATGGAACCGCGCCCACCATAAATAATGCTGCGTGCCAGCCTGACTTCACCCAGTTTGCCGGCTTTCATGTATTCAACCGCTTCCGCAAGTGCCATGTTGGATCGGTTCTGGGTTCCCCCCTGGCAAATCCTGTTGGTTTTGCGAGCCACCTGCACCATTCGCCGGCCTTCACTAATATTGTGGCTGACAGGTTTTTCCACATACGCATCTTTGCCAGATTGCATGGCCCAGATTGCCGCCAGGGAATGCCAGTGATTGGGGGTGGCTATAAACACGGCGTCCACGGACTTGTCATCAAATACTTTTCTCATGTCTTGCACGGCCTTGGGCGCCTTGCCACTTTGCTTTTCTATGCTGGCAGCAAGCTCCCCTGCAAGATCCTTGTCTGGGTCGCAGACATAAACAATTTCACAATCAGCAACCTTGGCCAGCTCGGCCGCATGTTGTTTGCCTCGAATTCTACATCCTAAAATCGCAACCCTTACTTTGTTGGAAGGATTGCCCGACGATTTTTCCTGTGCCTGAATCATCGGGGTGGCAGCAGCCGCTGCCAGAGCCGCCGTTGCAAGCATTGAGTCTTCAAGGAAGATTCTTCGGGATAAGGAATTCATGGCATACACCTTGTTCTGGTAAGTTGGGTGGGGATCAAATAATTTACTTTGTTTTAGAAGCGGCTTGCGCCCTTGCTGAGGCAATCAAATCCTTGATGGCAACAGGTTTACCACCCTGCTTTTTGCTTTCATCGGCACCTTCCATGAAGGCGAAGATTTCAATGGTTTCCTCGGCACTCACCGGAGGAACCTTCGTTTTGAAAAACTTGGCAATCTCGCGGCAAAGAGGTTCATAACCATCTCCCTTGGTCATGGGAACAATCGCCTTGGCGCCAAATGCAACAGCGCCAAATTCCGATTTGCCTCTGCGCAAACCGCGATAAGTGCCCACCCGGCCGTTCTTCCAAACGCCCACCACCACATCCGCATCCGTGGCCTGGATTCTGGAAACAGACTCCACCCCGGTGCCCATCAGCGTGAAAAGCGACTCCACGCCATGCACACCATAGAAAAACAGATCAGGGGTGCCTTCCTGGTAGGAGCATGGGCCCCAGGTTTCCGCCCCGGCTATCTCTCCCAGCGTGGTGTTCTTTTTCAGTTCCTGCAAGCCGGCGCCAAAGCGCACCGATGAGCATGAAAAGCAGGGAACCTTATGCTGTTTTGCCAGATCATAGATGGCGATGACATCGGCAAGTGATCCTGCTGCTGGCTTGTCAATAAATAAGGGCTTACCAGCTTTGATTACCGGAATTGCCTCCTGAAGGTGGATTCTGCCATCCACACTTTCCAGAAGTACCACATCCACCTTTTCAAGAAGCTTGGGGATGGAATCCACAATCTCTATGCCCATGCCTTTAAGATCCGCGGTGAATTTTTCCACCCTGGTCTTGCTGGGGGCAAAGTCAGTCCCTCCTGGATAGCCCGCGACAATCTTGATTCCGGCCAGGTCGCCCGTGGCCTTGGGGCCATTAAAAAGCTTTGCAAAGGCGGGAACATGGGAAGTATCCAACCCGATCATTCCAGCTTTAATGGGTGCATCCGACTGCGCCAATGCCTGGTTGCTTGTGATAGATGCCACAAAAGCCAAAGCTACCAGCGAAGCGATAATCTTTTTCATGATGTTGAATTCTCCGGGATGGTTAAAAATCGATCAGGTAGGATGATTTGAATGTACCACAATAAGGTGCGCCCCCCAAAAGCAAATCAGCCGGGTTAAAGCACCCGGCTGAAAATGTTTGAACGATGGCTGGGGTTGGTTATTGGACGGCCACAACTTCCCATTTATGTGGCTTGGGTTTTGCCAGCTCATGAACTTTTTTCTGGGCTTCAATGATCTGTGCCATGCGTTTTTCCAATTCTGTTGCCTTGCGTTCCTTGGCCACATCGGCAAGCCAGTCAGGAACCTGGGCAAGAATTACACCACGAAATCTGCCATGTACTATTTTGTTTTTAGCTTCAATCGCTTTGTAAACTTTGTCCGCATGATCCCAAATGGGGCCAGAGGTCAGGTTGCCCAAATTCACGCCTTTGGATAACTCCTCCGAGGTGTACTTGGCTACTTCCACTCCATCAATCTTAACTGCGTATTTCCCATCCTTAAGGCCGGTAACCTTCAGGCCGTACCAGTTCAGGTCTTTAAGTTCGTTGGTGTAAGGAAGCATGGGCAGCCAATCCTTTTGAACAGGCCAGGGCAAGGCATCATCTGTGCGTTCAAAAGTCAGGCTTTCGGAACTGTTGACTTTTACCGAGCAATTCTTGGTCTCTGCTTTTTTGTTTGATGCGTCAATCGCCACATCGCTAACCAAAGCGGGGGCTTTAAGCCCGGTAAGAATCGCATGTGCCATCAACATTCCACCCGGAGGCGAGGTATGAAAGCCATCATAGTAGGGTTTTGCCTTTTCGGCCTTGGGGTCATCCTGCAGCATTTTGTCCTGGGCGGCTCGGGTGATGGCATACTGATCCACAAAGGGATAGCCAAACTTTTCCGCAACATCTTTAAGCGGTGCATAGAACTGCTTTTGTGTTTCCACATATTCAGCACCATTGGTCTTGTTGCGGGGGTCCACTGCGTTGGGCGAAAGAAGTGCCACCTGAACGCCAGCCTTCTTTGCCATTTCCAGCATGGCGGTTGTCTTCTCGACAAACAACTTGTTGGACTGGGGATTGAATTTCCCATACCCGCCATCATTCATGCCAAAGTTGATGGTTACCTTGTTGGGCTTTTCATCCAGAATGTGGCTTTTGAATCGGTTGGCACCGCCGTTGGCTGTGTCCCCACCGATGCCAGCATTCAGGAAGAAGAAATCAGCGCCTGGAAAACGATTGGTCAGGTAAACCTCAATGGCATTGCTGTACTGGTATTGTTCAGTGATGCTGTCACCAAGGAAAATGATCCGGTCCTTGGGTTGGAAGAAGAAATCCTTGGCGGGTTCCGCGGCTTGAAGGAAAAAAGAGAGGCCTAAAAGTAGCGCCAGGGCGACGAATGGTTTTTTCATGATGTTCCTTAAGTAGAGAGTGAAGGTAGTTGGATGGTTATCAGGAAAAAGCTTCTATTTGGTGTCAAAAGTCTTTTTCAGCTCGGCAAATGAACCATTAATGGCCTCGGCCTTGATGCCAAGCTTTTCCAAAGATTCAGCAGCCTTCATGCAACGGATACCTGACTTGCAATGGATGTAGACCGGTTTGCCAGAACCCACAACAGCTTCGATATCTTGCTTGGTTGCACCTTTGGAAATTTTGCTTAAGGGCAGCCACTTTGCGTTGCTGATGTGTGATTCATCCCACTCGTTCTTTTCCCGCACATCCAATAATACTGCCTGTCCATTTGCAATTTTGATCTTTATCACTTCGGGGGAATCCTTCGTATAGTCTGCTGCAAAGCTGATTGCCGTGATGGCAAGACACAATCCTGTGACAATGAACTTCCTCATGGTTGTTGACCTTCCTGTTTAGAGAATCAGCATGGCGTCGCCATAGCTGAAAAATCGGTATTGGTTCTTAATCGCCTCATCATAAGCCAGACGTATCAGGTTGTCACCGGCAAACGCGCCAACCAGTAAAAGCAAAGTGGAGCGGGGAAGGTGAAAGTTGGTGATCAGTATTTCCACTTGCTCAAATTTGAACGGTGGGCGAATGGTAAGATCGGCCCATCCCTGCCAGGGTTGATTCAGATTAGCCCTGGCGGCGGTTTCTAATAATCGGGTGGAGGTGGTTCCAACGCTTACCAATCTGCCTTGGTTCTGCTTGCACTCTCGAATAGCCGTCAGGGTTTCACCCGGCAGTATTCCAAATTCCGGATCCACGTTGTAAACCTCTGGAAGGGATTCTGGCAAAGGCTTGAATGTGCCAGGCCCCACATGAAGTGTTACAAAAGCTTTCCGAATACCCTGGCTTTCCAATCTTTGGAATAATTCAGGAGTGAAGTGCAGCCCTGCAGTTGGAGCTGCGACTGCACCCGGGCTTTGCGCGAAAACGGTCTGATATCTTTCCAGATCAGCCTCTTCAGCTCTTCCCTTGCGAATATAAGGTGGTAGCGGCACATGGCCATGAATCTGCAGTAACTCCATTGCGGTACCGATTTTATTTGGACGAACCAACCAGTTCTTTGAAGGGGTCTTTTCCTCCATGGCAAGTTCCAGCGACCCATCCCCAACGCAAACTGTCTCTCCAGGTTGAATCCAACCGCGGGTGTGGCTCATGATTTCCCAACGGCCATCGGGCAGGGTGTGTAGGTAAAGGCCTTCCCATTTGCCACCGGTGGCTTTTCGTGTACCCAATAAACGGGCTTTAACCACGCGTGTATTATTCAAAACCAGAAGATCATGGGCCTGTACATAGTCTGGAAGGTCACGAAAGTACCTGTGTTGGATGGATTGGGTTTTTCGATTCACCACCATCAGTCGTGAATCTTCCCTTTGTTGCGCCGGGTGCTGGGCAATTAATTCGGTTGGAAGCTCGTATTCAAAAAATATATCTGACAATTTAAGGAACCCTGCAAAAGAAAGAGCGACCGTTTTGCAACTGGCCGCTCCTGAAATCGTCCATCAAGAAAGCGTATTGCTTATTTGAAATTAGCAAGCCACTTTTCGAAGCCTTCACGGTATTTCTGGACAGTTTTGTCAGGGCCTGTCAGGCGAATGTGGTAGATGGACTCCGCATCCACATGAGTGGCCAGCATGCGGTAATTTTCAAGCAATTCTGCCTTGGCGTTTGGATCAAATGGTGCGGACTTGAAAAGATAGGAGCCTTTCATGTCCAGGTAAAGGGCTGGTTTGCCAGCCACTTTAATTTCGGTGACCTTGGCGTTATTGCCAATCTTGCCACCGTCGGGGCCTTTGAATTGATCCTTCCAGCGATCGATATTCGCCTGGGCGGAACCACCCAATCCCTTGAAAATTACTATTTCAGCATCGCGAGTGTCACCAGCAACTTTGGGAAGCACAAACTGGGCATAACGCATACGGTTGGTGGGGGCTTCTTCCTTCCATTCCGCTGGTATGGGAGATTTCTTCCCATCAATGGTAATGCCACCTGTCTTTTCCTGTGCGGCAACACTGAAGGCAAATACGGCACTGGCCAACATGGTTGCCAGGGCTCTTGGAAATATTCTGATCATGCGAATTCTCCAGACTCTGTTTGGGAAACCAAATCCAACTTCACAAAAATTATAACCACATATTAATCGAGAAGGTTGAGGAAATTTTCCATTTCCCCAGCGGCATGCGCATCCCCCACCTTGCGGGCCACGGCGATGCCCGATTGATAGGTCAAACGGGCCTGTTCTTCCTTGCCTAATCGGGCTTGCAGTTGACCCAATTGCAAATATCCGGGCGGATATTCAGGATTACGCTGAATTAGATCGGTAAATACCTTTTCCGCCTGTTTTTCATCGTTCTCACTCAGGTATTCCATAGCCAGACCGTACAGTAGAAATGCATCATTCGGTTCGTCCTTAAGCATTTCCTGAATTTGTTCCCTGCGATTCTGTTTGCTCATGATTTGGGTTATTCCTTTTGGCTTGCATTCTTATGGTAGTCTACAAAATTCAAACCATGGCAACCGGCCTGACAGGGGAACCGGTGGCACCCATCAGCTTTAATGGCAGACAGATAAACAGGAATTTCCTCACTCCATCCCGGGCAAGCTCATCCAACTTCAGGTTTTCAATGATGTAGATTCCACGCCTTGCCAGTAATTCAAGATGGCATGGCAAAGTCCCCAATTCCGGGTCGAACGCATTGTTCGGTTCCCATGACATATTATCCGCCCCAACGGCGAAGGCCTTTCTTTCTGCCGCCCAAAGAGCAGCATCCCGGGCCATCCCGGCAGATTTCATGTATCGATCCTCAT
>JBEGQX010000180.1:0-5453 GCA_041180805.1 Planctomycetota bacterium | reverse complement strand
TCCAAATCGTCAGTGTTTTCTTCCAGTAGAGAGAATCTCTCGCAGGATCTTGCCTCGATCAGTGCTGAAATCAATAATCGATCAAGAAGTTCTCCGGTACCCAGGCCTTTGCGGATATGCTTGTGTAATTCAGTGGCATAAGGATTACTGTGGGTTCTGGAAAGTTCACCACCTTTTCGGCCTAACAATCGAACAACTTGGGCCAGATGGGCAGTTTCATCTCTTGAGATGCCTGCAAGGATGGAAACCCAACGTTTTGGTTGTCTGGGGGCAGGCCATCGGTTTAGAAGTTCCATGGCATTGGAGGCGGCTTTTTTCTCCAAGTATGCGTGATCATTAAGAAGTATAAGAGGTTCAGCTAGTGCTAAATGTGCCCAAGAGGCAGGCGTTGTAACTTTTAAAGGTAATTCCAGTTCCATGGTTGTTCTTACGCTTAATGATGTTTCCCCAGAAGATGTCTTAGGGCTGGTTCCAAAGTCGGGTAGAGGAATTTATAGCCTGACAATTCAAGCTTTTGCGGAAGCACTTTAAAATCAGCCAAGATCATTCTTTCGGCTTTTTCACCCATGAATATTTTTAAGGGAAGAGTGGGGACTGGTATAAACGCTTTTTGATGGTAGATGGATTCAAGGGTTGAAATAAAATCTGAATTGGTGACCGATGAGGGTGCTGTAAAATTAACTGGCCCCGAAGCTATGTTTTCTGTTAACAAATGCAAAATTCCATGAAGTACATCATCCAGTGTTATCCAGCTAAAATTGGCATTTTCATATCCCCAAAATCTTCCCATTCTAAATTGAAACGGTTTCAACAATTCAGGCAATGCACCCCCGAGAAGACTTAGAATGATGCCAAAACGCATGGTTACCACTTTCTCAACCACATCCGTCGCGGAAAGTGCTGCTGATTCCCATTCTTTGCCCACTTCAGCAAGAAAATCCGAACCTAATTCGGAGGATTCAACGAGAGATTCGCCTGGTGTTTCCTTGTAAATTCCTATGGCTGAAGCGCACAAAAAAGCCCGAACCCGATTTGGACTGGTTTTTAAAGCCGTTGCGATTTTTTGGGTAGATACTACCCTGGAATTTTTGATTTTTTCTTTTTTTGATTTGGTCCAATTCCCCGTTGCAACACTTTCCCCCGCGAGATGGATGATTGCATCTGCGTTTTTTAATATCGATTCAGGAAAATCTTCCGTTAAAGGGTTCCATGAAACCTCATTAGAGTGATTAGGGTTTGGATTTCTTGTAATTTTAAAAACATTAAAACCCGCCATTTCCAAAAATATACTTAGGTTTTTCCCAATCAGTCCGTTTGCCCCTGTGATCGCAATATTCCTGTAGGTAGTTCCCTTTGCTTTTTCACATGCTTGAAGGTCATTTGACAATGTTTCGTGTCGGTAAATGAAAGTTTCCCTGATTTTTTGCTTTAGAAAACGGGTAAGAAACATGTTTCCCAGAAAGCCAAAGGGTGCTGAAAACTGGATTTTATCTCGCATGATGCTTGCGTAAGGGGTCTTAGCTATAAATTCGTGAAAATGTTCCCAGAAACCAAACGGACCTACGATTTGTCTGTCAGCAAACAACTTGTTTTTTTCATATTCGAAATGTTCGGCAACAAGTCTTTTCCAAATTGGCCCGATTTTTACTTCAAGCTCAACCTTGGTGCCTTTTTGCAGATTCTCTGGTGGTTTAATAATCCGAATTTTATCCCAGGGTGGGCATAGTCGGGTAAAAGCACTTGGTTTTTCATGCCAGGCAAATAAATCTTCGACACTAACTGGCATTTCTGATTCAAATTCCAAATGATGTAAGTTCATTTCTTAATTATAAGCTTTGTTAAAGCACTAAATCACGGGTTTGCTTGTGGTTTGTGGATTTTGTGGAGTTGGATTTTCAGGTTGGTTACTTCCTGAATGTATTCACTCGAATTGGCGAGGTTTTTTGTTTCCTTTGAATCAGTGCGGTGATCATAAAGTTCGGTGGCAATGATATTTCCGTTTTCCCAGTTTCGCCATTCGGTAAAGCGAAAATCGGCGCTTCTTAAACTATAACCCATTACTTTCGGTTTGTTATCTGGTTCACGATCATAATAAGCTGGCCTTGGGTGCTGGGTTATGGCGAAGTTTTTGATCAAAGTATTCGGTGTTTTCAGAACTGGAAGAAGGCTTATCCCATCGAGTTTTACAGGCTTTGGCAAATGGCATAGATCCATCAAGGTGGGGAAAATGTCAATGGATTCCACTAAGGAATTGCTTATTGCAGTTTTTGGCGTAATTCCCGGGGCTGAAATTATCAGGGGAATTCTGGCATCCAGTTCAAAACACGATGTTTTTGCCCATAAGCCATGTTCTCCGAGGTGGTAACCATGATCACCTTGAAAAATGATGATGGTTTTTTCAGTCAGTTTTAAATCCTTCAATTTTTCAACAATAATTCCCAACTGTGCATCAAGATAAGAAATATTTGCAAGGTACCCTCTACGCATTTCCAGAATATTTTCTCGAGTAAGTTTTGCTTGATTTGGGGGCATACCCAATAACTCTCTACTATCGTGGAATGCTATTCCCGGAGCATTCTCTGGTCTGGAAAGGTCTGGAAAAGAGATGCTATTTTCAGGATAAAGGTCCCAATATTTTTTAGGGGCGTTGAATGGTGCGTGGGGTTTCCAAAAACCGACAGCCAGAAAAAATGGCTTATCTTTGCAATCTATCAGCGCATTTACGGCTTCTCGGGATATTTTACCATCAAAGTAAGCTTCATCTGGTACATCTAGGCATTCACATTTGGGTGATTTAGCTAAATTAGTCGAGCCTTTGGGGTTTATGGTTGCCTTGTCATTCCCGTGATTTTCGTAATGAAGATATTCCGGTTTACTCCAGGATGTTGGGTCGCCTTTTATTTTTGTATGCCAGTTGTGAAAAATCTTTCCTACACATCTTGTTTCGTACCCGTTGTTTTTAAATACCGAGGGAATGGTTGGCACATTTGGATTTCTTTCGCGGAAATGGCTGCCATTATTCCATTGCAACAAGCTGTCTGGTCTAAGCCCGGTTAGCATGGATGACCTGGAAGGGTTACAAAGAGCCTGCTGGCAGTAAGCCTTTTGAAAAGTAACCCCAGTATCAGATAATTTTTGAATATTTGGTGTGATTGCTTTTATTCCATAACAGGAGAGATCCGGCCGAAGATCATCTGCCATGATAAAAAGCACATTCGGTTTTAAGCTATTACCGTAACTGTGGCAGGCTAAATAGAGCAGAAGTCCTATCGCCAAATGTTGTAAGTGCGTCATACTTTTAAGCAGTTGCTGGCTTTGCAAAAAATGAATCCTCCGGTAACACGATAACCGGTGGATTTAATGTAACCCAGGAGTTTTCATCCGCAATACCTATTCGGATGGGTGGTTCCTTAAATTCTTTTGATGTGTAAATTTCAATAACCGTACCTTGAGGAATTCCCTCCAAGTGGATGCGATCAATTTTTCGATGGCTTGAAAAAGAAAAGGTGAAAAAAGGATCTTCGAAAAGTTTCATCTATTACCCAAATTGTTAAAGTTTCATGAATTATTCTAGCTAATTGCTTTATAAACTTTTTGTTATGGCATGTTAATGTTTAATTAGTTGCCCGTCTGAGTATTTGCCTGCCTATAATTTCATCTGAAGAAACACAAGGTTCACTGGAAGTTCCGTAGTTGGATCGGAATTCGTCCTTATTTTGTGAGGGGCATATGGCTAAATTCATGAATTGGAAATCCATTTGGAACAAATTACCCAAGGCAAAGAAGTTTTTTGTTCCTTCCATTGAATCTCTTGAGGAGCGCATTGAATGCGCAACCCGAGTTTGGGATGGTTCGCAGATTCCAAATGGGTCTGATGGTCCACCACCTGTTAATGGAGACCCCACATTTAGTTCCATTTTGAACAGTGCCCGCGCATCCAACTGGGCGTTATTAAATGGCCAGCCAGGCATTTTACCCCAAAATGGCGATACCTTGTACTTCGGCACTCAGGCTAACCCTTTGGTCTTAGCCACTCCCACGGCCGGGGTTTTTGGAAATTTAACCCGACCGGATCCTAATGGTGCCTCCTATCCCATACCTATTTCCGTTAATGTGATAAATGACCTGTCTTTGGATTCCAATGGAAATATGGCCAGCTATATACCCAACGGGGTAAATCCATTGACTTATGTCAATGAAATTGATTTTTTGAATACTGGCTACTACCTATTCGGAAGGGATTATCCTCAGTTTGGTCCGGCCTTAGGCGTTGTGTCAGGAGGACCTCAGCTTCCTTTTTATCCCGGTACGGGTGTTACTGCAAATCCCTTGAATGTGCGAACGCAATTGGTGGCCAATTACGCTGGGGATGCATCTTTTTACCCATCTAATCAGAATGCGAACTGGATTTACATGCCCACTCAGGTGGGTAATGGGAATTCTGATTTTGTTTTTAATGTTGCACAGGAAGGATCTTGGCTGATTTTTTCCAATCGCATCAATGATGGCATGGATGCTGGCTACACAAGTATTTCTGATGTTAGCAATAACAAAATCATCAAGCAGGGGGATGGCGTTCTGGTGTTTGACGGAAAGAACACATATCGCGGAATAACACTTGTTCAGGATGGTATGCTGATAGTTTCCCATGATCAGGGGTTGGGTGATCCAACGGTAAACGCCAATGTGGAGGTTGCTGGCGGAACTGTTAGATTAAGTTCATCAAATTATTCCCAAAACGCCATAGGGAACATTTTTTCCGGTGGCACGCAGGTGTCCAATCGCAACTTGGTTTTGTACGGCGGAGATGGTTTTATTCCGACCATGGGTACTGCAGGAATTAATTTGGGAATTCCACAAGGTCAACTGGATGGCGCCTCCGCAACTTTTAATAATCCCAATCAGTGGAATGGCACTATTACCTTAATCGCCAATCCGGGTGCTCCAACAGTTGCTGGGGCGCCCAATTTAAATGGTGATCCGAGTGCGGGGCAACAATTTGGAAGCACCATGGAACTAAATGGCGTAATTAGTGGAGCGGCGGGATTGCGGAAATGGGGGCTGGGAACGGTTGAACTGACACAGGCCAATACTTTCACAGGTGACCTGAATGTTTTTAATGGCTTTTTAAACCTTCAAAACAATCAGGCTTTGGGGCTTTTGAGTGGTGGGGCATTGGTGAAAAATGTGACTGTTGCCCAACTACCAACGAATTTGTTAGATCCATTAAATCCCACTGCTCAATATGGCGCCCTAACAATAGGTGACTCGGTTGTTGGCGGTCAATCATTTACTTTTGGCCCACAGTACAATCTCACAATTCAAGGTGGAAATGGACCAGATCAAAACCCAGGCGCGCCATTCACCAATTCTCAAAGAGTAGAGGGATTGGGAGCTTTTCAGATAATTTCCCCGGCAAACAATCCAAACTTTGCGGATTGGCAGGGCAATGT
>JBEGQX010000179.1:0-11272 GCA_041180805.1 Planctomycetota bacterium | reverse complement strand
AAATGAAGGGTAAACAGGGTGGATTTCAATTCCACGATCACCAACTTGTCCACGATTTAAAAAAAAGGTCTTCTTCGGCTCCTGGGAAATTGGGGAGTATATTTTTTCAGTAAGAGTGGTTTCCAGTGTTTTTATGTTTAACTGAAGTTGGTTGAGTTTCGAAATAAAATCTGCTCGCTTTAAAGCCTGCTCTTGGCCAAGGTGTTTTGTGATTTCAGAATCTGAAAGACTGTTGCCAGATTGGTTAAAACATTTTTCAACTTCTTTTTCATTCAAGGCCCGGGTAAAAAGCCTGGCTTTGATGATTGTGCCCGCCAAGGTGTGGTTGCCTGAAGCCGGTTCATGACGAAGGCCAAGAGCTATAACAGCGTCATTCGCATTAAAATTATGCACATTGGCAACCTTGTAAGGCTTTCCATAAGGTTTACCGTTGCGGTATGCGTTAATGGTGCCATCTGTTTGATAAGTAATAGCCAAATGGACTGGCTTTTGCTGGGCATCTACTTCCGCAAGACCTTGAAAATCCCTGGTGCGTTTAAAGTTATTGCTTCCGGCCAACCAATGGCCTGGTTCCTTTTCTCCGAAAACGATCGCATCAAAAAAAGTGCCGCTTTTGCTCTGTAATGTGATCGCACCACCGCCGCGTTGTAAAAGATTGTTTAATTGAACAACGACTTCCAGTGTCTTTTCGGATACTGGAAATGGAAGGACCGGCGTTCTGGCCACGCCACTTCTGCCATCCAGTTGCAAACCTTTGGAAGTTAAGATCGCGTTTCCGGATAATTTTAAGTGCAGGCCGCCTCGAAGATCTTGCAATCCTTTTTGCAAATCCCATTCAGCCATGGGTTGAATAGAAGTGGGAAGCCCTACCACGCCCAATTTTTTGTAAACCGGTTCATCGATCCGGGAAATTTCTTCGCTGATCTTTGCAATACTTTCCTGAAATTGCTTGCGTTTGAATGATTGTTCCTGATTTATAATGATTTGTTCACCATGACGATAACCTGATAGTGATGCCACCAGTTTGTAATAATCCGTTTGCGGTATGGGGTCAAATTTGTGGTCGTGACAACGGGCGCAATGAACCGTGAGACCAAGAAAAGTTTGGCCAAAAGTGCCAATGGTGTCTTCAAGTTCATCCTGACGCGCCTGTTCTCGGGATTCTTCAGTGGAACCTAAAACGGTGTTGTGAACACCAGCCACCAGGTACCCCAATGCGGCAGCACTTTCCGATTCCTTTTTGGAGAAACTATCCCCAGCCAATTGCATACGCGCAAAATGATCGTATGAAATGTCCTCATTCAGTGAGCGAATCACCCAATCTCTGAAATGCCAGGCATTCAACCGGGGAAGATTTCTCTCAAAACCATCTGATTCTCCATACCGCACGACATCCAGCCAATGGCGCGCCCATTTTTCGCCATAATGTGGTGAAGCCAAGAGCTTTTCCACCAACTTTTCATAGGCATCTGGTGCTATGGCGTTTTGAAAACTTTCTACCTCGGCAAACGTGGGGGGCAGTCCGGTGACATCGAAATAAAGTCTTCTAATAAGTGTTCTTTTTTCGGCTATGGGGTTTGGAATTACCTTGTTCTCTTCCAGTTTTTTTAAGACAAATAAATCTATTGGATTGTTGGCGAGTTGGGAGAATTTACTCTTGGGGGGCCTTGAAGTTTGGATGGGTTGCAAAGACCACCAATCAGATCCAGCTCTTTTGGATGTGCTTACCTTGAAAAGATCCAATTTCTCAGGAGTATAACCTGCGCCATTTTTAAGCCAGCTTTTTAAAAGTTGGGTCTGTTCATTCGTCAGCTTGTTTTTGGGTGGCATTCTTTTGGAGTGAATGACTTCCCATATGGAGGAGGTTTCCGGGTTTCGTGCAATCAGGCCAGGTCCGGAATCTCCGCCAATGGTGGCACTTGATTTAGTGGAAAGATCCAGCCCGCCTTTTGGTTTTGAACCTGAATGGCAATCCAGACATTGTTCGACTATAAGCCTGGAAGCTTTTAAATCTAAATCGTTGGCACTTGTTGCCGTGCCATGGCAGGTAACGCATAAAGCTATGAAAATGGATTTAATAGTTCGAATCATATTAGGTAAGGGCCTGTATTGGGGTTCCCGAACTTGCGGGGGTGGTGAAACCGTCCGGACTGATTCTTGTTTTCGGGTCAATTCCCATCCAATGCAGCAGTGTGGCCGAGAAATCTTCAAGCGTAACAGGGTTATCCTTCACATAAGCCGCCTTGGAATCTGATGTTCCATAGAGAAGACCTCTCGGTGCGCCTCCGCCAGCAATCATGGCACTATAGCAATTTGGCCAATGATCCCTGCCTATTGCGGAAGCCCCTTTGCTAATCTTTGGTGTTCTTCCAAATTCCCCAATCAATACAACTAGGGTGCTCTCCAGCAAGCCACGGTCGTCAAGATCATCAATTAAGGCGCTGACTGACTGATCGCAGCGGGGCAAAGCCCAGCCAAGTCCATTCCAGCCATTATCAAAAATTCCAATTCCGGCGTTTCCATGCATGTCCCAGGTTTCTAGGCTTACAAATTTTTCTTTTTCTGCCAGGCCAGTCCAGGCCACCACTCCTACCATTCGAACGCCTGCCTCAATCAGGCGCCTGGCCAAGAGAAGATTTTGCCCCATGGGGTGCATGCCATAGGTTTCTCGAACTTTGGTGGGTTCCCTATCCATGTTAAAAGCATTTTGGGTTTTTGGTCCCGTTAGCAGGTTTAAAGCTTTGGATCTGAATTTATCAATACTTTCTGTTTCCCGTATGCGATTTCCTACAGAAGAGTTTTTTTCAAGTCCTGCCAAAAGGATCATTCGGGTTCGGATTTGTTGGTCATTCACCAAGGATGATTCAAAAGCCTTGATCTTGTATCCGGGTACGGAGGGATTTTCCAAGTGAGTGTTTCCCAATAGTAAAGGGCTATAACCCATACCCAAATAGCCACCTGTAAGATATGACGGCTCGGGCGGAGCGGCACCACCACCGAATTTTTGAAGCCACACATAAGATGGCAAATCTGTGGGCCCGGGGCTAAGCTTGCTGACAATTGATCCAAACGCAGGTGAATTGGGAGTGGGATTACTTAACCCTGCCAGAAGCATCTTGTTCGCAATATCATGCACCGGCACAGTATGGGTCATGGATCGTATGACGGTTAACTTATTAGCCCTTTGGGCCAGGCCCGGCATTAGTTCGCCAACTTTGAATCCGCTAACAGAAGTGCTTATAGGTTTGTATGGTCCTCGGATTTCCTGTGGAGCAAGGGGTTTTGGATCCCACGAGTCCAACTGGCTTAAGCCGCCATATTGATAAATGAAAATGCAGGACTTCGGCTTTTTGAGGGAATGTTGTTCTGCTGACAACAATTCTGGCAAAGTAATTCCCAGGGGAGACAAAGCTCCTAATTCCAGCAATGCTCGTCTGGTAAGTAGATCTGCCATAATACACAGCTTATTTTATAGGAACAAATTTCTGGGCTCTTTTGCCAATAATGTCACCAAGGTAAAGGTTCCCCTTGGAGTCTTCCGCAATGCAATGAACCCAGTTAAGATCACCCGGTTTTTCCTTGTCATCCTCACCTTTTGGAAAAACAACAAGTTGCAGCACTTTTCCTTGTGGATTCAGTTTCAGGAGAAGTTGGTCGAAAGGTGGGCAACCAAGTGGTGCACCTTTGTATTTTGGGTCTTCACGCCATGGCATGGGTGAGGAACCACAGACCCAAATTTCATCTTTTTCATTGATACAAAAGCCCCAGGGAACTATCAGGTTGTTCCAACTGTCCAAAAGTTTTCCTTCCTGACTATACACTTGCACCCTGACATTGTTGCGATCGGCCACATAGAGCCTTCCCTTGGAATCAATTTCAATAGCGTGAGGAAGACTAAAGTCATTCGCACCAGTACCCATCTTTCCCCATTGCTTGATGAATTTTCCATTGGCATCACAATGAACAATACGATTGTTGCCGTAACCATCGGAAATAAAAACATCACCATTGGGAGCTATTGCCATATCCGTGGGCATTTTCAGCCTGCGTTCATCTTCACCGAATTCTCCGGGAATACCTATAGTTAGAAGCACCTTGCCTTCAGGGCTATATTTTCTGACAACATGATGGCCGATATCTGCCAACCAGATGTTGCCCAATTTGTCGATCTTGATGTGATGAGCGGTGTCAATCGTGTCAGCTCCCCAAGATCGAAGTAGCTTGCCATCTGGGGAATAAACCTGAATGGGTGGCTTTTCCCGAGTAAACACATAAATTTCATCTTTTTTAGAAACGGCGATACCGGGAATATGGCCCCAATGCATTTCAGACAGTCTTTTGGGCCAGTTGGGGTCAACTTTGTAGGTCTTGGCCAGATTGGTTTTTGGGAAATCCGGTAGTTTAGCTTTAGGTTTGGATTCTTTCTCCTGGCCGCCACAAGGAAGTGCATAAATTGCGAATACTAACGCAACTGGAATAAGTATTTGAAACAGTTTCATAAATAAACCCAGTGGATTAAGGAACTGAGGCAGGTTATTAAAGCTCTTATGATAATAATTTGAAAACCCTGTTTTTGCAAACAAAGTTAGCTTCTGATTCGGTTTAAATGCGGACCTTTTAATTAGCTTTTTTGCGGAAGGGTATTATTTGTTGTGGTTCGTTTTCATAATAGAAGTCGATGTAGCCTATCATCATTTCATTCCAAGTTTGTTCACCCCAGAAAACTGGTTTCCATGGAGCCGGATTCGCTGGATTAAGAGCTGAATTATCAAAATGTGCCACACATTCAATTACTGTGCCTTTGGGGATACGGATGGGTTCCTTTAAGCGGTAGGTGTTTTGCCAGTTAAAATCATAATGAGGAACTGACAGAAGCACCTCCTTTTTGCCATCTGGGTAGACTGCCTGGTACTGAAAATCCTTACCACGCAGATGCATATGAGGGAAAAAAGCAAGAATGACGCTATCTCTGTTTGCGGGAACCTTCGAAGTCACCTCATGGTTGGATGCAAACGGGGGAACCAGGAAAATACTGTTGGCAATTCCATGAGTTTGAACATTTTGCGCGGGCTTTTCCTTGCAAAACACAAAACCTATTTCCGATTGGTCAACTTCTTCCTTTCCAGTGGGGGTGTAATGCATCTGCCAAACCAATTCTGCTCCGGCAGGAATTTTTCTACCCATGCCATCGGGAAGAATCATGGGGTCTGCGCCAGGGGCAGTGGCCGCAATCCAAACAGGCGACATCTTTTTCCCGGGTTCCCGATAAAAAACTATGATGTGATGTACCACCGATCTGTTACCTGGCCTTGGCTCGGCGGCTTTAAGCCACATGTCTTCCTTGAAATTTGTAGGCGTTACAAAGTACTTGTAATGAACAGTGCCTGTTGCAGGAACTTTGATCACTTCTGGCATTTTGAAAATGATGTCTGGGGATCCGATTCGCCAGCCATCTTCAAATTTGGCTTTCTTTGTGTTCGCGTCCGGTGCGCCTTCCGGCATGCCATTTTTTACCCACTGCTGAATTTTTTGAATTTCATCCTGGCTTAGGCGTCGTTCATTGTGAAATTTTCCAAATCTCTCATCTGCGTGCCAGGGAGGCATTCTGCGAAGGCGCACCACTTCCGCAATCATGCTTCCCATTCCCCGGGCTTCTTCGTAATTGAGAAGTGAAAATGGTGCTGCTGTTTTAGGATGGTGGCATTCCGCGCATTTGGCCAAAAGGATGGGTGCTATGTCTTTGTGATAGGTGATGGAATTGTCTGTGAATTTATTATTTGGCGTGATAAGGCAGCCTACAACTTCAGTTGACGGAATGCTTATCTTTTTGTTTTGAAGGCATTCTGATATGGCTTCCTGCAAGTCTTCCCGGGTTGCCGATTCTTTGCGGTAATCCAAGCCTATTTGATCACTTATGCGACCCTGGTAACGAACCACTCTGCGGGCATCCAGTACCACCACCTCGCCAATTCTGTTTACATGAAGTAGTTCTGTTGAGGTTTGTTGATGATCCAACAGGGTGGGAAATGAAATCTTATATTCCTCGCGGTGTTTTCGCACCCGCTCAAATGAATCAAATGAATTGGCGTAGATGCCTATAAACTGGACCTTGGAATCATGGAACTTGTTACTTAATTCCTCAAGTTTGGGTAGATACGCATTCGAGACCGGGCAATTAGTTCCAAGAAAAGCCAGAACCACCACTTTTGCATCTTTAAAATCAAGAAGGTTAACCTTTTGGTTTTCTGTGTTCGTTAAAGTCGTGCTGGGAATCCGAGTGCCCAGCGCACCCTTTTCCGAGCCCATCGTTAGCCCGGGATTCAGCAAAACGAAAAGTAAATAAATGAAAATCGGTGGATTTGATTTAAACATGGTAGTTGCACCGGTTGTCTGCAGAGTTGCCCAGAGAAAAAACCCGGGCTGATGCGAAATATTACAGGATTTCTATTTAATTTTTGGTTGAATCGGCAATACACCAAAGATGTTGAAAGCTCCTTATGAAGATACATCCTTGGGAGATTGCCAAAGATGCGTCCACGTGTTCGCCAATACTGTTTTTGCCAAGCAACTTGAAGGTTGAAGATGCCTCCAGAATATAGGTGTCGCCATTTTGGTCTGTTGAGTATAGTTTGCCATCTGAATAGACCATGCTACCCCAATGATTTGCCCCAAGCCTTTGATTTTCCCAAAGGTCTTTGCCTGTCTTTAAATCCATGCATTGAATAATGCCAGGTCCTGCATTTGCCATGAATATTTTTCCATCATGGATGATGCCAGAGCCAATGCGCTGCGGCGCCTTGGCCGTGTTGTGCCAAAGCCTGTGGGTGGTTGTCACATTTTCCTTCCCATCAGTAAGTGTGGCTAGAGCGCTGCCATGATACCCTGACATTGCCACCATAATATTTCCCTCCACTAGCGGAGAGGTATAAACCAGCTTGGTTAAACCAGAGCAGACCCAATTTAGGGTGCCAATTTCAGGATCATAAGATTTTACTTGTTCAGGCCAGCTCATTAAAAGCTGGCTTTTGCCTTGCAAGTTTGCAACCACGGGCGTGCTCCAGGAACCAATCCAGGGCTCGCCCTTTTCAAGGGAGGAGCTTCCGCCGGGTTCTGTGGTTCGCCATAATTCCCTGCCAGTTTTCTTGTCCAAAGCCACCAAGAATGTTTCTTTCCCAGGGCCAATATTCAAGTAAACATAATTCCCGAATAAAACCGGTGAGGAAGCGTTTCCCCAAATGTGAATGATGTGGCCAAAGTCTTTCTTCCAAAGCTCGTTACCATCCATGTCGAAGCAATAAACCCCCGCTGATCCAAATGATACAACAACCCTTTCACCATCGGTTGCTGGGGTGGCGCTACAGTAAGGGTTGGTTGCGTGAGTTGGTTCTTTGCCGTCAAATCGAACGGTCTTAGACCAAAGTACGTTTCCATTTTTTCTATCCAAGCAAAGAAGGGCTCGCTCTTTGCCTGCTTTGTCCACTGATTGTGAGAGGAATACTTTGTCATTCCATATGATCGGGCTGGAACTTCCAGGACCCGGAAGCTTGATTTTCCAAAGTACATTTTCACTGGAAGACCACTTCAAAGGAAGGTTCTTTTCGGAACTTTTACCATTTGAAAGTGGTCCCCTGAAGCCGGGCCAGTTTTCAGCGAATATCTGCCCGATTAGTAAAAATTGCAGGGATATCGCCAGGGTTCTTAAGATCATCATTTTCTCTTCTGGCTGAAAAGCCATTTCATCATTTCGGGGTCAGAATAAGCTTTGTCCCACGAATTATGGGCAACATCGGGATACTCGGTATATTTTGGTTTACCACCAGAAGCCTCAAGAGCCTTCACCATATTCCTGGATCGTTCAGGAATTACAGCCGTGTCTTTGGCTCCATGGAAAACCCAAATGGGCAGGTTGGCTATTTTCTTTGCCTGGGCCTCATCCCCACCACCACAAACCGGAACGCCTGCAGCAAACTTTTCCGGGTGACGACATAGCAGATCCCAAGTTCCATAACCACCCATCGAAAGACCAGTTACATATATCCTTGCGGGGTCAATGGCCTCGGATTTTTGAAGCTTGTCCAGCAATTGAATCAGTAAACCCATGGATTCACTGGGTTCGCCTGGAGTCTTGTGGGTTTTAGATGACCAGTCGACCTCCACCCACTTTTTACCCGTTGGGCATTGAGGGGCTATCAAATAGCATGGGAAATCTTTTCTGGAGGAAACCTTTGCGAATTCCTTGACACCGTGTACAAGTTGCACCTGGTTGTCGGTGCCACGTTCGCCAGCTCCGTGGAGGAAGATAACCAAGGGGTATTTTTTGCCATTCTCCACATTTTCGGGTTTCATCATTCTGTAGGGAAGTTTTTTACCATTGGCTTCAATCGTTTCCTTGGTAAGCAACTGTTGCCAGTCGTTGTTCTGATAGTTCATGGTCAATCCTGAAATAAGCTGTAACACGGAAAATGCAGTGCTGCAAAAGAGCATGAATACTCCTTGTAAAGGGATGGAATAGTCATCAGATTAAAGTTTTTAAATGGAGACTTCAAAAGAAAAGCCCTTGTGGACTGATTTATGAGCGTGATTTCATAAACCAGTGATCTTTGTGAAAGCTTCACCTTCATTCAATGTCGGGCGTTCCGGGCGACCCTTGTAGTTGTAAACAAGATTCATGTGGTTAATGCCCATCAGGTGCAGAATGGTTGCATGCAAATCGTGCACATGAAGGCGATTGTCCACCGCACGCAATCCCACATCATCGGTGGAGCCGATAGTTTGCCCGCCTTTAACCCCGCCTCCAGCCATCCACATGGTAAACCCCGTGGAGTTATGATCCCGGCCGTCACCTTTTTCGCTCATTGGTGTTCTGCCAAATTCGCCACCCCAAATCACCAGGGTATCGTTTAGCAGGCCTCTTCGTTTCAGGTCGATAAGCAGGGCTGCAACAGGGCGATCCATTGCCCTGCAAAGTTGACTGTGATTTTCTTCCAGTTTGCTATGGGCATCCCATTTGCTTCCTGCCCCATGGTATATCTGAACAAAGCGGACGCCTCTTTCAACCATTCTGCGAGAAAGCAGGCAAAGCCTTGCCATGCTTGCGGTTTCTTTTTGTTCAAAGCCGTACAGCTTTTTGGTTTCTTCGGTTTCATGGTTCAGGTCGACCGCTTCAGGGGCCGCGGCCTGCATGCGAAAAGCTAGTTCATAACTGCGTAGCCTTGCATCCAACTCCGTTTGTAATGGATGCTTTTGGGCGTAATTGCGATTCAGGCGATTAAGCATATCCAACTTGCCCAACTGCTGGGCCTGGGTAACCCCATCCGGAGTGTTCAGGTTGGGTATGGGTTCGTTACCACCTTGAATGCGAATGCCCTGATAGACTGCGGGCATAAAGCCGCTGCTCCAATTCCTGGGGCCGTTTACCACCTGACCTTGCCCATCCTGCATGACAACAAACGCGGGAAGATTTTGGTTTTCGGTGCCGAGTCCATAAGTGGTCCACGCACCCAGCGAAGGACGACCACCCAAAATGGATCCGGTGTTCATCTGGCAAACACCAGCGGAGTGATTAATCCCATCCGCTACACAGGATCGGATCACAGCAATTTCGTCCGCCATGGTTGCGATGTTGGGAATCCACTCGGAAGCCCACATTCCGCTTTGACCATGCTGACTCCACTTGCGCGGGCATGCCAGTAAGTTGGATCCTGCCTCTCCCATGGAGGTGATTACTTTTCCAAAGCTTTCAGGAAGGGGTTTGCCCGCAATTTTGTTTAAAACTGGTTTGGGGTCAAAAAGATCGATATGGCTTGGGCCACCTTCCATGAAAAGAAAGATTACCGATTTGGCCGTGCCTTTCTCGTGAGGAGTTCTGAAGGAATGAACATCTGTGGCACTGGCAAAACTTTGTTGATGCGCCAGCCATGAAAGTGCTACCGACCCGAACCCGGCGCCGGCTTGCTGAAGCCATCTTCTGCGTGATGAGACATCATTCAACATAAAGAAACTCGCTTGAATTCAAAAGGATTTGCGCAAGGTCAACCCATGCAGAGGCCGTTTCACTGCCTTTGGCGATGGAATTTACTTCAATGGCCTTGATATCCAAACCATGGCCTGAGGCATCCTTGAACACATTCGGCTTGGCTTCAAACTGCCAGAAGCCAACGGTGTATTTGTTGGTTCCTTCGCGTGTGAAAAGAATATCATCCACTCCAAGTGCGGAATTGCTTAGTCGAATATCATCGATAAGGCCGTCAAAATGACCGTCTTTCCCACCTATTTTGTGGCCAATGGCCATGGATTCCTCATTGCTTATTCCGCTGGTGACTTGATGAGGGATTTTCGCGATTAACAGCGGTTCATCATCATTAGAAAGGTCTTTCAGGTAAAAAGTAGCCAGTCCAGGTTGACCATCTCTTGCAAGCCTTACAGCGCATCCGACATAGTAAGGTTTATTCAAAGCAATGTGTTGGTCTGAGAAAAGCGCTTCTTCGCCAAAAGTGCCGTTAGCCTTGTTGCCGAACATTTGAAGAACCAGGGTTTGGGGCTTTCTGCGCGATTGCTTGCCTGTAATACCAAAAAGCCAGCCAGCCCCTTTGGAATCTTTGGCCCTTTTCGAAACAATGGTTCTTACAGCGCCTGTTTCTGCCACAGTCCTTGGATGTACAAAAGCCTCTATGGTGAAATCCGCGCCGGGCAGTGATTGGTGATGGGATACCTGGTAAACCATGCTGGAAGACAGGGAAACTTCGGCAGCCTGCCCATCTCGATAAGGTATTTTGCCTGAGGGAAACTTCGATTCAGCCGAAATGGCTTTGGCAGGATCAATTTTTGTTTCCTGGCTTTTAACAAAATTTAAAAGTACCTGAACCTCTTCCGGGGAGGGTTCCCTGGAGTATGCAAGTCGGTAGGCAAGTTGAACTCTGCGAGCAGGATCTGATTCAGCCTTTGTAATTCGATCCGCAAAGGCGCGGGATCTTGCCATCATGCTGGAACTGTTGATTAGAAGCAATGACTGTACCGGGGTGGTTGTTGTATCCCGGGAAGAAGCACTTTGAAACCAAAGCGGCGCATCAAAAACATCCAGAAGGCTATCTCGGTTGTTTCGCAAAACCTTGGTGTAAATGCTTCGCCTGTAGGAATTCCCGTCCCCGCCTGGACCACCTTCCCTCAAATTGATTTCACCCGTTGCGCTAAGCACAGCATCGCGAATCTGCTCCGCTTCAAGCCTTCTAAGGTTGGCCTTCCATAATAATTTGTTTTCAGGATCCTTGGTTTT
>JBEGQX010000178.1:0-18147 GCA_041180805.1 Planctomycetota bacterium | reverse complement strand
CCAGGGGCATCAAGCAGAGAAACAATTTCATCTATTCTCAGACATGCGGAATCATATGCATCCTTTGGATTCTTGCCTTCCAAATGAGCATGAACTACCACGGCTATGGTTTTATTGATGTGATCAAAAATCACCATGTGATCATAAAATCCAAATGCCAGGTCTGGTAATCCACGGTCATCCTTCGGAACATTTGGTAATTTTTCCACATAACGCACAGTATCGTAACCAGCATAACCAACCGCACCACCGCAAAACCTTGGTAAGCCCTGAACATGTGGAGCCGAATATTTTGCTATGTATTGCTGGAGTAACGCAAGCGGATCAGATGTTTCAACTTCTTCAGAATTTATTTTTTTATCTTTGGAATATCTTTCAAGGACAACCTTCGTCCCCTTGGCAATAAACCTAAGAAAAGGGGAACTTCCCAGAAAACTGTACCTGCCTACCTTTTCACCACCAACAACACTTTCAAACAAAAAATTCCACGCCCCCCCCTGGAGCTTGGTAAAAGCACTTACAGGTGTAAGTCCATCTGCAAGGATTTTGCGGAATATAGGGACTACCGTGTGGCCTTGGGCAAACTTTTTAAACTCTTCAAAAGTTGGTTTATATTGCTTGGTCATGATTTATCTGTCCGTCCCCCGCTGCCATGGCCCGGAATTAACAATTAAACCTACAAAATAAGCAAGTAATACCCTGGTTTGCTTGATTCCCGGGTGACAAGTTGCATATTTGGTTATAGCAATATCTTATCAATTTAAGGGGATGTTGATATTGTGATCACTTGTCACGCTTGCCATACCCGATTGGAATCGGGAGAAAGCCGCTGCCAATCCTGTGGCTTGCTGCTTGTTTTGCAAGATATTCCTTTCGATGACCGCAACTCCCTGGCAAAAGAATACCGGGAAACATGGTTTAAAAGGCAGGAAAACCTTGCTTATGTAAATGCCTGCAAGAGTTTAATTCCAATTATCGGCCTATATTACTCTTGGCTGGCTATTCATTTAAGTTTGGAAGGCAAAAAGAAATCCCCAAAAACAATCAAGAAAGAATCCCTTCATAAATTCACAGCTTTCCAAAGACTTGGACTTCTAAGCCTTGTTTGCAACATATTGGGAATTTTGCTTATAGGAATCGGTATCTTCAAAATAGCAACATAATTACTCATGGTTCAAAAATAGGATCATGGGCTCTTTAACATTTTCAGAGGTATTCCATTTAAACTGATTGGAAGTAAGATTTTTCACCGCAGCTTTTGGAACTTCATCCAGGAATTCTTCCGGCCCAAGCAAACCATCATAAACCTTGGTTCCATAATGCATGGGGATGGTAGCAACCCGCGGTTTGATGGAGTTCATAATCTGACGAGCTTCTTCTCCATTAATGGTGTAGACACCACCAATTGGCAACAACAAAAAATCAACCCCTTGAACTTTACGTAAAGTTTGACCATCCAATGCGTGCCCCAAGTCACCGCAATGCAAAATTTTTGTCTTACCAATCTGAATTAAAAACATGCCAGTTTTACCACGGCGCAACCCCTGTTGGCCATCATGGTAAGCACCCAAAACCTCAACGGAAATATCCCGAAAAACCTCTTGGCGCAAATCCCATTCCTGCCTCTTTGTTTCGGAATCCACCTTCAAACCATTGATTATCTTTGCCTTATCTTTGTTGGTGACCGCGGTTAATTGCATATGGTCACTGTGTAAATGACTGACTAAAACCAAGTCAGCCTCAACTTGTTTGCGTCCATAACTTTCTATTTGGTGAGGGTCCAGGACAATACGGGTCCCCTTGGGCGATGTAATCTCAAAAAACGACTGCCCATGCCAGCGAATGGAAAGTTCTTCATCCCCATAGGCATTTATTGCGGAATCTCCAAGCAGGCACAAAACCAGAAGAAATCCAAATACCTGAGGATTTTTACAAATCACCACTGAACCCCCATGATCAAGAATTGTTCCACTTAGTATGGCTTTTAGATAACATAATATTTAGGATCAGTCATCAAAACTTCATTGAAGAAGCCTCAAGTTTGACAGGAATTACAAAAATGAGCCAGGAAAACAATCAAGATCCTGAAAAGAAACCAGACACCATCACCCAGGAAGTAAAATGCTCCCAAGTTAGCGCAAGGGTCACAGACAAGGTTTCTTCTGGTGTTTTTTCATCTGGCGCATTGTTGCTTAACGGATCCAACGAATTCATTATTGATTTCCTTCAACGGATGGTCCAACCCCAAAGGGTAGTCTCCAGAGTTGTCATGAGCCCCCAGTCACTGGGTAGCTTCTGTAAGGCTTTGGAAGAAAACCTAACCATGTTTCAGGATAAATTTGGCCCGCCAACACCCCTTCCACCGCCGCCCCCAGGTGCCACGCCGATGCCAATCGATGAACTTTATTCCCAATTAAAAATAACAGATGAGATGCTAAACGGAGCCTACAGTAACGCTGTTATGATAAGTCACAGTCCTTCAGAATTTGTGTTCGATTTTATCGCAACCTTTTATCCCAAAAGTGTTGTTTCTTCCAGAGTGTTTATGTCAGCCCAGCAAGTGCCCCCGTTCCTAAACACCCTAAAAAGAGGTTTTCAGCAGTTTCTTGAAAAAATTGCTCAACAACCCCAGCAACCTCCTCAACCTCCACCTGCCAACTAATCTGGAACTCACGCTTTATGGATGGTCTTCCCGATTATCCAGTAACCAAAGTATTGCCTGAACTTATTCAGGGCTTGAAAACTAATAACACCATAATTCTTATAGCACCCCCCGGTGCTGGCAAAACAACACTCGTTCCAATTGAATTACTTGACAAAGTTCCAGGCAAAATCTGCCTCATTCAACCGAGAAGAATAGCTGCGAAATCCGCCGCCAAAAGAATCTCCCTTCTCACCAATACAAAGCTTGGCCATACGATCGGCTACCAGGTTCGGTTTGAATCGGCCATTTCTACAATGACAAAACTGTATGCTGCAACACCCGGGATTTTAACAGGCAAGTTTCTCAACGATCCTTTTCTTTCTGAAATTGACACGCTTATATTTGACGAATTTCACGAAAGAAGTATTGAGATGGATTTTCTTTTAGGGATGGCAAGGTTGATTCAGAGCAACATCAGGCCAGAATTAAAAATCATTGTCATGTCCGCAACCTTGAATAAAGAAAGTCTTGCCAGATATTTAGGCAATTGCCCGATCATTACCAGTGAGGGAAAAATATTCCCTGTAAGAGAAATTTATTCACCAAAACCTTTTGGAAAAAGTATCGAATCCCATTTGCGCGATTGCCTTGACCAACACTTGGAAACCGAAAAAGGCGATATTCTTGTTTTTCTTCCGGGAATGACTGAAATTCGCCACTGCAAAGAAGCCATAAAAAACTATGGAAATTTGGAAACCCATATTCTTCATGGAGAAACATCTCTGGAGGAACAAGAAAAAGCCATTCAACCTGGAAAACTAAGAAAGATTATTCTTTCCACAAATATTGCGGAAACTTCCCTTACCGTTTCCGGCGTTCGACTAGTTATTGATTCAGGACTTTGCAAACAAAATATTCTTGACCCGAATACAGGGCTTAACCGCCTGGACACCATCCCTGTATCCCGCAGCAGTGCGGAACAAAGAAAAGGCAGAGCGGGAAGAGAAGGCCCCGGGGCTTGCATACGCTTTTGGACCGAGAAAGAACAACAAACGAAACAAGACTTTGCTATACCGGAAATATTCAGGGTAGATCTTTCGGAAACAGTTTTAAAGTTACTTGCTTTGGGAGAAAGTGATTTTGATATCTTCCCTTGGATTGACCCACCTTCAAAATCACAAATTAAGGATGCCCTGTTTACCCTTGAATTGCTGGGTGCCACCCAAAATAGAAAGCTTACAGAAACTGGCAAAATGATGGCAACTCTGCCTTTGGCACCTAGATTGGGAACCATTCTTTTAAAAGCCTGTGAACTGGGCATATCTGGCTTGGGATCTCTTGCCGTTGCCATGCTTTCTGAAAAAAGCCCTTTCCAAAGCAATGAAATGTGCGCAGACTTCCAAAATCAAATTGATTGTCTCGCAAAATGGGAGGCATCGCCGCAAAGGAATCCCAGCGGGATAATCATGCCCGAGCGCGGTTATCGCATTTTAAAAATAAGAGACCAACTACTGCGCCTGATTTCAACCAATAAACCACAATCCGAAAACCCTGACTTATTAGCTGCATGTATCATTGCTGGATTTCCAGACCGAGTGATAAAAGTCAGGGATTCCGATAATTCCAAAGGCATCATGGTTGGAGGAAAAGGAATTCAAATATCTTCCAAAACAAAAAGTAAAGGTGGAAGCCTTTTAATTGGTCTTGAAATTCTTCATGGAGACAAGGAAGCCAAGGCAAAACTTACCCTATCAACCGATATGACCACCCTCAACAAATCACTCATCTCAACAAAAAAGATCATGAAGTTTGATAAGGAAATAGAAAAATTGGTGGCTACCCAATCCATAAGCTATCTGGACTTAGTTCTGGAAGAAAAACCTTGCTTGCTAGAAGAAACCAATTTAGATGGAATAGCTTTAATGGAAGGAATTAGAAGTATTCCAGAATCAAGTATTCTACCTGCCAAAGAATCCCCTGCCGGTCAATGGATCGAAAGGATGACTTTTCTAAATCATTTCTGCCCCGAGTTAGAAATCCCTTTATGGACCAAAGAGGACCTGCTTGATGAACTTCCCGGGATATGCATTGGCAAAAAGTCTTTGAGAGAAGTCGTGGAAGCCGACTGGCCTGGAATCATTCAATCAAAGCTTTCTTATCAGCAAAAAAACATTATCTCCAAAGAGGCGCCTGATTCAATCACCTTGCCGAATGGCAAAAAATGCAAACTACTTTATGACGGCTTCAAGCAACCTTTCATGGAAGCAAGGATACAGGAGCTTTTTGGGTGGAAGGAATCACCAAAACTTGCCAAGGGAAGAAGCACACCTCTAATCTCGCTACTGGCACCAAACTATAGATCCCAGCAACTTACCTCTGATCTTGCAGGCTTTTGGAAAACCACCTACAGTCAGGTTCGAAAGGATTTACGGGGCAGGTATCCAAAACACAAATGGCCTGAAGACCCCCTCAACGAAAAAGGCGGAACCTGACAAACAGGCTCCGCCTTTAAAAACAAGGAAAACTTTAGACATTATAACTGGAACTTGAAACATCCCCACCACGACCGGTCCAGTTGGTATGGAAGAATTCCCCTCTTGGCTTGTCCACTCTTTCGTAGGTGTGGGCTCCAAAGTAATCTCTCTGAGCCTGAAGTAGGTTGGCAGGCAAACGGGCGGTACGGTAGGAATCGAAGAAAGATAAGGCGGTGCTCATTGCTGGAACAGGAATGCCCTTCTTCACTGCAAGGGAAACAATGTTCCTCCAACCCTTTTGCGCCCGCTTGATTTCCTTTTTGAAGTAACTGTCCAGCATCAGATTGCTGAGCTTTTTCTTTCGGTCAAAAGCTTCCTTGATCTTGCCCAAAAATCTGCTGCGAATGATGCAACCACCACGCCACATAAGGGCAATACCACCATAGTTCAAATTCCAACCATAATCCTTGGCAGCAGCCCTCATCAGCATGTAACCCTGTGTGTAGCTGACAATCTTGGAAGCATACAAGGCATCATGAATATTTTGAATGAGTTTTTCACGCTTGCCTGTGATCTTTGGTTTTGGTCCACGAAGAGATTTGCCAGCAGCGACTCTTTCATCTTTCAATGCTGAAACACAACGGGCAAACACAGCCTCCGCAATCAGGGTAACTGGCATCCCAAGGTCAAGAGAGTTGGTTACCGTCCACTTACCGGTACCCTTCTGGCCAGCCGCATCAAGGATTTTTTCAACCAAGGGCGATCCATCGGTATCTTTGACCCCAAGGATATCGCGGGTGATTTCGATTAGATAGGAATCTAGTTCGCCCTTGTTATATTCCGCAAAGACATCGTGCATTTCTTCATAAGAAAGGCCAAGCCCCTTGTGCAAGATATCATAGGCTTCGCAGATGAGCTGCATGTCGCCATATTCAATGCCATTGTGAACCATTTTCACATAATGGCCGGCGCCTCCCTCTCCAACCCAATCACAACAAGGAGATCCATCATCCACTTTTGCAGAGATATCTTGAAAAATAGATTTAACATGGGGCCATGCTTCCTTGGAACCGCCGGGCATTATACTGGGCCCCCTGCGAGCGCCTTCTTCTCCACCGGAAACTCCGGTACCAATAAAAAGAAATCCCTTGGATTCAAGGTACTTCACGCGACGCACCGTATCTTCAAACAAGGAATTTCCACCATCAATGATAATGTCCCCTTTTTCAAGATAAGGGATGACTTGCTCGATAAAATCATCAACAGCTTGTCCTGCCTTCACAAGCATCATAACCCTGCGGGGTCTTTTTAAATTCTTGCACATTTCTTCAATCGAATGAGCCCCAATTACCTTGGTACCCTTGGCTTCTTTTGCCAAAAACTCATCAACCTTGGAAACCGTGCGATTGTAGGCCACAACAGTGTAACCATGGTCATTCATGTTCAAAATGAGGTTTTGCCCCATTACTGCCAGGCCAATCAACGCGATGTCACCCTTGGGTTCTGAGTTGCTCATATTTCCATCCAAAAGATTCGAAGTTCAAGGGACAATGACTTATCACCAAAGAAAAAGCCGTGCCCTAGCTCATTAAATAGATAATTTAGGCTAAAAAGGACGAATTGGCTACCAATCAAGCAATGTTTTAAGCTGATTCATTAATTAGTAAAGTGTATTGTAGGTCAGGCAAATTACTCTTTTATCAGAGGCAAAACCATGGTTTTTCCAAAATTTCCTTTAACATTACCCCCAACAGACCCTGCAAAAGTATTCGAAATGTTTCGTGGAAACTTCGCAACTGAAATTCTAACGATAGCGGTTCACGAACTTAAAATTTTCGAACAGATTGGAACAAACACCATAAATTCGGAAGAATTAAGAAAGCGATTAGGCCTGGCCAGACGACCATGGGTTGTAATCACCACCATATTAAAGGCGTTTGGTTTTCTAGAAGAGCTGGAAGGTAATCTTTCCCTGCCTGAGTTGGCTAAAAATCATCTTTTAGAAAAATCACCCTTCTCGGTTTCATCTTACATCGGATTGGCTGCACAATCTCCTGCGGTGCAATCCATGCTGGAAAAAATCAAATCTAACAAGGCAGCAGAATCCGACCATGGTGACAAAGGCGCGGCATTCATATTTCATGAGGGAATAGAATCCGCCATGGAAAAAGAGGCCTCGGCAAGGTTTCTGACCCTTTCCCTTTCCGGCAGGGCCATGAATGTGGCACCAGTATTGGCAGAAAAATACCCGATTTTCGATTCAAAAGTTTTACTGGATGTTGGGGCTGGTAGCGGATTGTATTCAATAGCCTACCTTGAAAAACATCCCCAATTAAAAGCCATCCTGTGGGATAGTGAACAGGTTCTTAAAGTTGCCAGGGAATTCCTGGTAACCAGCAAAACCTTGCAACGAGCCAATTGCATTGCGGGGGATATGTTTCGGGATCCAGTTCCACATGGGGTGGATACCATATTGCTTTCTAACATCTTGCATGATTGGGATGTGAATGAATGCAAGATTTTGGTTAAACGACTCGCATCAGCACTCCCTGTAGGCGGGAAAATTCTGGTGCACGATGTCCTTTTGAATGATGAACTTGATGGGCCAAAAGAAATCGCGTTGTACAGCGCAGCGCTGTTTTATTTGACAGAAGGCAGGGCTTACAGTCTTGCTGAATACAAGGAATGGCTAAATGCAGAAGGGATGACCCTGACTAAGGTCATCCCCACTTTGGCACATTGTTCTGTGCTGGTTTTTGAAAAGGCTCTGGGCTAAACACCCATCACATTGTAACCACAATCCACATACAGAACTTGTCCAGTGACAGCGGAAGCAAGAGGGCTGCACAAAAATGCTGTGGCATTGCCCACTTCATCTGCCTCAATAGCCCTTGGAAGTGGAGACCTGCTGGACGCATGGTCAATCATTTGGCCGATGTCACCAATTGCCCTTGCAGCACGAGAGGCGTAAGGACCTGCTGAGATAATATTTACGCGAATATTTTTACCACCTACATTGCTGGCTAATTGTTTTGCATCAATTTGAAGAGCTGCCTTGGCCGTTGACATTCCACCGCCATAATGTGGAACTACCCGTTCGCCACCCAAATAGGAAAGGCCAACAACGCTTGCCCCATCCGGCCGGTTTGCCATCAGGTTTTCAGCGGCACGAGTAAGTGCGGTAAGGGAATAGGAACTGATACTTAGCGCCGTAAGGTAAGCAGACCTTGAGGTATTTAGTGCAGAATTCTTAATTTCAGGACTGAAAGCTATTGCGTGAATTAACATATCGAGAGAATTAGTTTCCTTGCCAAGAGCCTCAACCATACCCTTTATGGAGAAATCCCCATGCTTTGCAAATCTTTTGTCTCCACGAGTTTTCTCATCCACATCATCCATGGTGTCAAAACTAACATCGCAAGCAATGATTTTCTCAACCTTTAATTCACCCTGCCCGTAAGGAAGAATTCGGCTTTCCTTATCTGCATCGCGCTCCATGATGCTTTCCACTATGGAAACTAATCTGGGATGCACAGCCAGATAAATACTTGCACCAGCGGCCTTGAGAGACTTTGCGATATGCCATGCAAAGCCAACATTGTCACCCACACCGGTTACCAAAGCTTTTTTGCCGCTCAAATCGATTGGAATCATAAAATCTCCCGGGTCTTACCATCCATTAAACAATGGGATTCTTCCGCATCTGGAAGAATCCCATGAATTATTCAACAAGAAAATCACCTGGACCCAGAGGTTAATTGAAGCACAGCATTTTCTGCTTCTTTTCGAACTCTAGGATCCTGGTCCATATTTTTCATTCCATTCAATAAGTCCATTGCTTCTATAGTATTGATTTTCATGCGCGCAAGCGAGCGAATACATGCCGCTCTAACGGTTGGCGCGGGATCATTTTTGGCACATTGAACAAGGGTTAAAACAATCTCACCATTTGCCCTAAGTGCATACTGCCCCAATTGTTCCGCAGCCATTTCTCTTTGGGAAGGATGCAACGAGGTTTTAATAACCACAAGTTGCTCAGTAACTCCTGAAGCTACAGTTTGATTCTGCGGGGAAGTAATAGGCTGTAAGGGCCTCTGACCTTGCATTGCCATGGCGTAAGCCATGGCCTGGGGATTGGCTAGTTGAAAAGGCAGTTCTGGCTTGGCGGGTTGCTGGAAGGCGTTATGCATATGGGTTATTCCTTCCATATCTGAAGGAATTGGTCGCTGATTTGGAACATTAGTGAAAGCGTTTGCCATTCCCTGGGTTGGTGCCCTGGGCGGGATATTCACAGCATATTGGTAGTTATTGGCAGGATAAAGCTGGGGAGCCTGTGGCGGGTTTGTTGGCGGCATGGGTGACGGCATGAATGCAAGATTCATGGTATTTCGGGCGGATTGTTCCAGCGGGTTAATCATATTGCCTTCATAACCAGACGCAACAATTGATCGGGTACCGGGAGGCATCATTCCTGGTTTGACTTCGGGTGCCTTTTTATTGACACGCAAGCCACTAAGTCGTGAATATGCCTTGTCAACAAATTCAGTACCTACAGACTTTATTTGTGTTCGAGTTGCATAATTGTTTTTTGGTTTCACATCTTCCTTGATGACTACAATCTTTTCTTCACTGGAATTCTTTTTAGCGGATGGTGAAGGAACAACTGTTCTTGGCAATTGCTGTTCAGCCATTTCAGCATTAGTTTTCACAGGCGGTTTACTTGTAATCTTCTCAAGTTCTTTTTGGCCATTATCCTTCCCCATCACCTTTTCGGCTTTTCTGGCAACCTTTTCTTCCAGCGTGGGATGAAACTTGTCAGGTGTTTTCAAAGGATCGGATTTTTTGGGATCCGCATGGGGCAATTCAGAATCGCCATTCTTGTTTGGCTTGAAAATAGTCTTGGGCTCGGATTCTTCCATCCTACCCCAAGATTTTCTCCAATCCTGCGGTTTCGGATTCTCAACTACGATTGTTTTGCCATCATCGACAGATTTTTTTTCTGCAGCTTTGTCTTCTACTTTTACAGTTTTATTTGAGACAGGTTTTTCAACAACTTTGATATCTTTTGAAACCAGCTTCTTTTCTGGGTTCTTCCCTGTAACCACTTCTGCTTTAGGGACTGGTTTGGAGTTATCTTGTGGGAGAACAACCTTTTCAACCGGCTTTGGAATTGCCAGTGGCGTAATGGAAATTATCTTCTCCTTGCCTTCCTCGGTTTTCAGCAAGGTTTTTTCTTCTTTGATTACCACCACTTTATCCGGCGAGACCTGCCTTGCGGGATTAACCGAACCGCTTGATGAGGGTTTTTTAACAACAGGGGTTTCAACTTTTGAATCTACTTTTTTAACCGGCAACGCCACCAAAGGAGGCCTTGCCGATTTTTCGGTCACAGCAACTTTATCCGCGCCGGGTGCTGGAATTGTAACAAACTCATCAGCCTTTCCTGATGGGTTTGTCGGATTGAATGTTGGCAAAGATAAAGGCAATGAATCTTTCTGAGAATTCACTGCAGTTTGCATTGGTAAATCATTTTTATTTCGGATAGCGGGTCTTGCTTCGACAGTTCGGGAAGAATCCGTTTTGGCAGGAATGTCCATCGGCCGAGGACTATTCTGCGGGGGTGTAGTTTTATTAGTCCAATGATAAATCTTGGAGGAATTGTTTCCTTTCATGACTTCTACAGTCATGTATTCCCCGTTATCAAGAGCCTCAACTTGAAAAGCCCTGTTCCCGTTCGAAGTCGTCCATTCTTTTAGAACTTTGCATTTTCTAGGTGCTTTACCATCTTCGTTGACGGTTATGGTTCTTTCTTTAACCACGGATTGAACCGGTTGAGAAGCCAACGCTTTCACAAGCGAAAAACTTCCACCTGTAAAGGCCACTAACAGGGATGCAATCCAGATTTTTCGAACCATGATACATACTCCAGGCACAAGAATTGGCATGAGCCAAAATACCTTGAAGTAAGTATCGGATTTAAGGACTTTAACCTTGAAGTAGAATAGATCGTAAATTCAGGATATTCTTATTATCCTGAAAAATCTGTCAAACTGGGAGACCTGGCTAGTTTTTGGCTCCGCCCATTTCCCGCCTGTAAAGGGGCAGATGGCGGTAATAAACTTCCATTGTAAGCATGCTTAAGGATGTTGCCATCAGCCTACCACCGGATTCCGCATGCCCTGCAGTACCAGGTTCCCAGCTACCAGCAACCATAAACTTACCTTTGTTAGCATTAACCTGTTTGGAAATTAATATATCGCGAACGCCATTTTTTCTTTGCCCATTAGATTCCGGACCAAGGTTCCAGAAATCCCAGGCTTCACCACCCATATGATGCATAACCTGTGTAGCGTAATAAATTTGATACATGTTGTAGCCAGCGGGATTAACTCCTGGATGTACCTTTTTCAAAATATCCACACCTTTAAGAAGCCCAGGATTTCTGGGGTTTACGCCCATATATTGGCGGCACAACATGCCAACTGCAGTCATGACTGGACTGTTACCTGGATCAGTATAACCATATCCGCCTGATTTAGTGTCATGGACGGAATCCAAATATTTTTCAACCAATTTGTATCTTTCCGCAGGCACCTTAAGACCAGCCATTTGGCCGCTCTTTAGTGCCATTACACACCAACCGGTAACAGAAGTATCACCTGCTTGCTTTGGAGAGTATCTCCAACCACCACCGTCATGTTGTGCATAAATCAAATAATCAATTGCTTTTTGGGCAGAGACCTTGATAAGCGGGTCAGACGTCATGCCGTAAGCTTCACACATGGCAATAGTAACCAACGGATGGGCATACAAACCACCACCATAATTCCCATCCTTACCCTGTTTGCGGATAAGGTAATTAATTCCGCCCATAACTGTTTTACTGTAATCCACCGAGCTTTTCTTTGCTGCAGGTTTGTGAGTAATACCAGCGGCAAGAAATGGTAAAAGGCCAAAACCTGTTCCGGCTATATCGTTACTTTGTGCTTTATCAGGGCTCTTGTATGGAATCAGCTTGGAACCTGGAGCACCCAGGGGTGCTGTCCTGCAGGAATCACCATATTTATCCAAAGACCAATGCCCATCATCCGCTTGATGAAGAGCAAAGAATTTCAGACCGTTTGCAACAGCAGCCTCAGAAAGGGCGTTTCCGCCGCCTTCCTGTAAAAGCTTATCCCTTGTGGCACCACTTCTTCCAGCAATACCCCCAGGGGCATAAATACCACCCATGCCACCCAAGGAACCAATGTTGCTTCCCAAACCAGCAACATCCAAAGCCGGAGCCGCCCCAGTTCCACCACCAACCCCAGGAGGAGGTGGAACATTTGCCGCCGCCATTTCAGGGCTATTTGGAATTCCAACGGATTGAGATGGATCTTCCGGGCCGGGTACACTGTTTTCATCTTTACGATCCACATTATACTGAGTTGGAACTTCAATATCTGTCCCAATATCAGTAACGGTCAGGTCTGGTTCAGGTTCAGCATTTTCCACCTTGGTAGGCTCATCCAGTTTGGCTGCCTGAACAGGTGCATTTTCAAAAGGCACCATCATGATTAAAAGAATCAACAAGCCGTGCATGGCTGCGCTTACAACACCGGCGGCCATTGCCCAAATAAGATTTGCATTTCCAGATTTATCCTGAAGATTTTCAGAGATGCCCACCTTGCCGGTGGAAAATGTAATTGCGGTAAAAGCCGCCTGCCCAACAGCAGGCTTGGTTATGGTTGCAGCCTTGGCAATTTCCGGGACTACCGATTGAACTTCAATTCCACGATCTTTTGCAATAAGGGTCGCAGCCTTGTCATCTTGGGCTACAATGGCGGATTCCACAGGTTGGCCTGTGGCCTTATCAATACCTTTAACGATGAATTTCTGAGACATAACTGAACTCCCTGATTTATTAATAAATTATCTCAGATTACCCAATCAAATTCAATCATAACTTGTAGCCTCCAAACCCACCCGTAATATTGGACGAGTTTGATGGATTTTGGTTCCCATTTGGCGGCTCAAAATCCTGAAAGAGGCTTTCACTTTTGCGGTTTTGGGCGGTTTTCAAACGATTTTTGACTTCTTTATCGGTTTTTAGGAACCAATAAGATAATCCAACTATCGTAACGACCACCACAATTACAAAACCAAGAAATGCAGGCAGAAGGTTTTGGGCCCAATCTGGATCTATATCCGATTTCGGTTTGGGAGGAGAAGGCAACAGATCAACAGTTCTGCCAATTAAAAGCGGAGCATCTTTCCAAGCGGATTCTTTAAGATCGGAAGCTGTTCTGTAGCGATATTTTTTAAAAAAGTATCCACTGAAAGAAACGTAATTATCACCTTTTTCGTAAGGCTGAAGGCCCTGCGGCAATGAAGAAAAAATCAGACAGATAGGATTAGCACCATAAATATCCTGAAAAATCCACCCTTCGTAAACTTCTGAAACCCCCAAATCCTTCAAGGCCAGCGGACTGGGGATTTTCCTTAGGCGCCTTAGTTTGCCACTCACTTGAACGATTTCACCACGGTAAGTTTTAGGCTGCCTCATCAAGTCCGCATAATTCAAATCTTTTCTGGCAGCCATTCTAAAAGCCAGCGCATCTGTTTGATAAGCCATATGCACCATCTTGATGTATGCAGTAGCCTCCAGATCATCCGTCATAGGCCCTTGAATCGGTTTTTCATCTTTAACTCTATCCAGATATTCCACTGGCACAGGGTAAACAACATCCGAATTTATTATCGTCCAAAGATCTTCCTCATCACCCAACTTTAAAATCTCAAGCGCCTGAAGGCATTGGGTTGGATTCAGCCCTTGCATTCCCAACAAAGCAACAGTTGCCAATAAAGCCCTTTCTTTTCTAGCTGCGAAAGGCCCGCTAAGGCTCCAAACTCCCAGGCTATTTTCTTCGCCAGAAACAAGAACAGACAAACATGCCACCTGAGGTTGGTTTGCACCTATTCCACCTGCAATAACCAACGCTGCCAGGTGCTGCGGCTCTACTGTGGAAATTTGAAATAAAGGCTGAGAATCTTCTTTTTGACCTGCTAAAACGACTGAATGCCAATCCACTAAATGCGAGGCCATTAACAAGGTTGCTGCAAAAACAAACGGCCTGAAAGCCATGGCAACCCCACAAGAACTGCCTAGTTCACGACACTAATATTAAACCCAGGAGGCTCCACAAAACTTACATTCTTAAAACCAGCCTTCCTGCATGTATCCGCAACCAGCACCACATTCGACCACTTCAACTTGCTGTATGGCTGAATTTTTACAGTTTCTTTCTCACTGGCTGTCTCATTGGCCTGCTTAAGTTTATCAAAAAGCTCTTTCAAATCCCCAACCGTCACGGTTCCAGAATTTTGCTTCAGGTGAATCTTCGCAATTTCCCCACGATTCACATCATCTGTGACAGCCTCAACAACCACCGTTACATCCGCCTCAATTTTAGGGGGCGTATCGGGATCAGAAGGAGGAGGAGGCTCTTTCATTTCTTTTGCCTGAGCCTCGGCCTCGGATGGCAGGCTTAAATCAAATTGCCCCTCCATTCCGGAAGGATTATAGGTAAAAATGAAAAAGGTTAGCAGCTGAAATGCCATGTCAAGCATGGGGGTAATGGGAAGAACGATTTCAGGATCCGGCTCACCTTTGCCTCTTTTGCTCATGACTGCACCGTGCTTTTGGTAATTGCCCTGAGTTTAATCTGCCTGAATCCCTCAATTTTGCAAGTCTGCATTAACCTGTAAACCTGGTCGTAGTCCGTGAGGCGATGGGCCCTCATAACTATGGAGGTTTTAACTTTTCCATCCTTACTGGTTCTCTTAATGGTTTGATACTGGCTTTTCAGCCAAAACTTAAACTCACCAAACCTCATGGGCTCTTCGCCCAGGATGATAATGAATGGATCTCCTTCCTTGAATTTAGCAGTAAGCCTGTCCAAGGCAGCCTGACCTTTAGATTCGAAGTCCTTAAGGATGAAAGGTCGGATATTTACAAACAGAACATCGGTTTCCGATTTATCCATAGGAACAGCAGACATGGATTCCGGAAGAACAATATCCTCTGAAACCTGATTCGTAACAAAATTCACGCACATCATGAAGAACATAAGAAGCTGTAGAACCACATCCAAAAGAGGAGTAAGGTTCGGCTCCATATTTCCGCCATCGCTGGAACCTCCATGACTCATTGCAAAACCCTCAAAAAGACTTGACTGGCTCTTGTATTACTTCTTAACAGCTCCAGTATCAGGACTGGAAGCACTTGCTGCAGCCTGAGCCGGCGCAGCAGCCGCTGGCTTTTTGCTGCTGTGATACATTTGTGTGAGAAGATCGTCGGAAATCAAGCTGGTATCCATAGCAATGCGGATCAACCTGTTTCTGAAAAAAGCATGGAAGAAAATTGCGGGCACAGAAAGACCGATACCGAGCAAGGTAACCACCAGCGCATGGGAAATACCATCCGCAAGTTTGTCAGGCCTTGGGGTGGTACCAGGACGACCAAGTTCCATAAAGCTAAGAATCATACCGAACACTGTTCCTACCAATCCAAGCATGGGCCCCAAGGTACCAATAGTAGCAAGGTAGGTAATGGATTGTTCCTTACTGGCCTTAATGCTATCGACCATATTCATTGCAGATTCCCGGGAATCCTCGATTCCATACTGAAGCCTGGACATTCCCTGGCTCATAACCTTGCCAAGAAATGAAGAGTCATCCTTTGCCATATCAAAAGCCTGTTTGAATTGTTTCTTATTCACTAGATCCGTGAATTCTTCAACGAACGTTGGAGGTATCGCAATTGTCATACGCAGTTCCATGGCAAGCAAGCAAACCAAAGCAATTAGACCAATCGAAATGATCAGCAGCATGGGCCCGAAGATCCAACCCGCAGACCTGATGATATGCATAAACAAACTTGTATTTCCGGCAGCGGCTGCCTTACCATCGCCCTCCTTGGCCTCGGCAGCGGGTTGTTCTTTCTTCTCAGCGGGAGCTTCAGGTTCCTGGAAAGCCACCACCTTGGACACTCCGGTGAAAAACACGCTTGCACTTAACACAAGAATTGCAAACCCGCGAATGAAATGACTCATCTTATTCATCCTTATCAAGGATCACTAAGCCAAAATGAAATATCAAAGTGTTACCATTGAATTGAAATTTAACTGATTCACAATCTTATTCCAACAACTATTTTCATCATTTGCACATTTTAACACACAACAAAAGTTCCGGGTGCTAGACTCCCATTTTCTTCTTAAAATGGTCCAAAGTTCGCCTAAGTCCTTCTGATCTACCAATTTTTGGTTCCCAACCCAGTAATTTCTTAGCCCTGGAAATGTCAGGTTTCCGAATCTTAGGATCATCCTGGGGAAGTGGCTTGTACACAATTGAACTTTTGCTCCCAGAAAGCGCAAGAATCTCGCTGGCGAATTCCAATATGGTTACCTCACTTGGATTCCCAAGATTTACTGGTTCGTGAAAATCCGTTCCTATTAATCTTGCAATTCCCTCAACAAGATCGTCCACATGGCAAAAGCTTCTTGTCTGAGATCCATCCCCATAAACAGTAAGAGGATCTCCCCTTAGTGCCTGACCCATAAAATTCGGCAGGACTCTTCCATCATCTAATCGCATCCTGTTGCCGTAGGTGTTGAAGATTCGAATAATGTGGGTGTTAATTCCATGGCAACGGTGGTAAGCCATAACCATCGCCTCCGCAAATCGCTTGGCCTCATCATAAACCCCCCGCAGGCCAATTGGATTTACATTTCCCCAATATTCCTCACTTTGGGGATGGCGCTCCGGGTCGCCATACACTTCACTCGTACTGGCAAGGAGATAAGCGGCATTCTTTGCTTTTGCTAATCCAAGGGTATTGTGAGTTCCCAAAGATCCGACTTTTAATGTGGGAATTGGATGTTGAAGATAATCCACGGGGCTTGCTGGCGAGGCAAAATGAAGCACTTGGTGAATTGGTCCATCAATTTCCAAGTGGTGCGAAATATCATGGCGAATAAAGCTAAATCTCGAGTCACCGCGAAGGTGCTCTATATTTGCAAGGCTTCCCGTTATGAGGTTGTCCACACAAATCACTTCGTGGTTCATCCCCAAAAACCGCTCGCATAAATGCGAGCCAACAAAACCCGCTCCGCCTGTGATTAGTGTCCGCAATGGAATTCCTTTCAATAAAAGCCAGCTTCAAGAATGTTAAACATTCTGAAAAAGTTTCAACCACAGCGCAACCACAATAACTGTTGCATTATTTGGCAAGCTTTCCTAAGAAATAGAATATGGAAGGATCTTGCAGCTCTCCCAGGAGGTTGACCGAAAAAGAACTTGGTTCTTACCCGTTCTTTCTTCCTTATTCGATCCGCTTCAATTCATCTAACAATTAAAAAGGGATGATATCCTCTAAAGGAGTCTTTCATGGCACAAAATCCTGTCCGACTTTTCACCGTGGTACCTAATCTGCCTGCCAGACTAAGTGCGCTGGGTAAGCTTGCGTACAACCTATGGTATTGCTGGAACCCCCAGGCTGGCGAACTCTTTCGCAGAATCAATCCAGAGTTATATGAAACTTTGGATCACAGCCCGGTTCGCCTTTTGAATTCACTTTCCCAAAAAGAAGCGGAAGCCCTTGTAGGTGATGAGGGATTTTTAAGCCACATGGACAGGGTTGAGCAAGATTTCAACCAATACATGAATTCCCCCACCTGGTTTCAGGAAAACTGTGGCAAAGCCGCTGGAGATTGCAGAATTGCTTACTTCAGCGCCGAGTTCGGAATCCATGAAAGCATACCCGTTTATTCTGGTGGGCTTGGAGTTCTCGCGGGTGATCACCTCAAAGCTGCAAGCGACCTTGGCCTCCCGCTTCATGGCATTGGTTTGATGTACCGGGAAGGATATTTCCGCCAATACCTGAATGCAGACGGATGGCAGCAGGAAAGATATCCGGAAAATGATTTTTTCAATTTACCCGCCACACAAGTCCTTAATAAAGATGGCACTCCACTGATCATTGGTGTG
>JBEGQX010000177.1:0-3736 GCA_041180805.1 Planctomycetota bacterium | reverse complement strand
GGAGACAACAAAACTGAAATAGTAACTGGTGCAGGTCCGGGGGGTGGCCCACAGGTGAAGGTGTTTGATGGGGCCACGCTTAGAATGCGAACATCTTGGTTTGCATATCCACCAAACTTTTTAGGGGGTGTTTTTGTTTCTGTGGGAGATATAGGGAACAATGGTTCGTATGAGGTTGTGACGGGAACAGGCCAAGGTGGAGGGCCCTTGGTGGGTGTCTGGAATGCATTAACAGGAAATCAACTTGCGCTGTTTTTTGCTTTTAGTCCCAACTTTACTGGGGGCGTACGAGTGGCAGTAAGTGATGCCAATGGCGATGGAATATCTGATCTAGTAAAGGTGCTGGCCCCGGCGGCGGCCCACAAATCAATGTCTATGACTTCCCAAATTTAAATTTGCTTCAGGTATTCTTCAGTGGGCTGCCTTCAAATCGCCAAGGTGTTTTTGTTGGATAACCAGCTTGAGAATAATACAAGATTTATTCACCAAAAGTGAATGGTTTTAAACCTGGACACTATGAGTTGTTTATTTGTAAATCTGTTCCTTTTACCACAGCAGGGAAGTTTGAGAATCCAGCCCGAAAGACAAGCCAGAATTTTACTGGCAGATCAGGCAATCAGTTCGTGGCGAACTACGCCGTCGCCGGCGATTGGCATGGGGCGCTGCAAGGTGTCATACACCCGTGTTTCCGGATCAATACCCAGAAGGTAAAAGGCAGTGGCAAGCAGATCCTTGGGGGATACAGGTGTGTCCTTCACTTCGCCCGCATGCTTGTCGGTACTGCCGACCACCCGCAACAGTTGGCACAACCTCATGTTTACCATGGGGTTGTGTTTTTTATGGATTGCACCTTTCCACGCTCTGTGCGGCCCCCAGTCTTTTGTGAAGAGTATAATCATTCAACCGAGCGGGGTGCGTCAGCGCCCCGGTGATTGCGTGCGTAAAAACATATATACATTTCCCCATCACCCCACCCTCTTCCCGCCGGAAGAGGGACATTGGGGTTCAAGTGTGTGGAATCTTTCTACTTCGAGCGGGGTGCGTCAGCGCCCCGGTTGTGTTTTTATTTCAAGCCTTACCGGGGCGCTCACGCACCCCGCTCATGAAAAACCCATGCAAAAACCCCAAAGTTTCCTCTGCCAGTCGGAAGAAGTTTTTTACGACAACTGATTCCATTTTTTGTGAGCGGGGTGCGTCAGCGCCCCGGTGCAGATTGGCACAAGTGAAAAGGTTTGAAATCGGAATGCAATTTTTCTGTAATAGAAACGCGTTAGCACCCTAATAAAAGGGTTAAAACCAAATCCTACCAAGACTCTCATTTCATCGGTCCTACTTTTGGGGACTAGACCAATCCAAGTTTGCCAACATCTGCCAAGGCTTGCAATGCGCATGGACAAGTTGGCCCAATTTAGATAATTGACCCATAAGCATGTGGACCAAACCTCTGCAACCCACTTCATACTGACCGGAAGAAACAGGCTCACTAAACGCAACGCAAGTTGTTAGTGACATGTTTCAATCCGCCCTTCATCCTGAGGCCACTCTCCTTAGAATTTCCTATTAAAATCAAGAGCACCAAATCTAAAGACTACAGATTCACCATAAATAAAACCATCAAAGTAATACTTCACCTGAAGGCTTTGAATCAAATCATTCCATTTGGATATTTGAAAGATATTCTCTGGCCCTTTGGACATTTTTCAATCCGTATAACACTGTTTAGGCATCAAACTAATCTGAAAAAATTGGCAACTGTGGAGATGGAAATGGGCTTCAGGGAAAGATTTTATTTCCTCTTTACATCAAATTTAAAGGCATTAGGTTCCCTTGGCAGCACATTGGCAGTCAAACTGCTGTTGGTATTAAAAGATGGGTGAATAATGTTTTCCGGAACTTCTACCGTGGCACCATCAATCACCACCTTTTTGGGGACATTGGAAATAACCTCTATTCGGCGCGACCCGGGCAGAGCCTTTCCGGAAAAAGATCCACCTTTGATATCAAGCCTTTCCAATGCCCCGGTCTCGATGGTTTTAAAGTAGATAAAACCATTTTCCATGGGTACTCCGTCCAGGGTTACCGTTCCAGTCACAGGCACCGGCTGGGGTTCCGCGCTTCCGCATCCAATGAAAATACAAATGCCCATCAGGCAAAGACAACGAAGAAGAATGCGCATCTAATGCCTCTTTTATTTAGTAATCCGAAAGTGGAACGCCATCGTCGCGGGTAGCTAATTGAGCCAAAATGGCAAGCGAGGTGGAGGATTGCAGAAATCTGACAGAACCATCACAAAGCGCCATGTTCACACCACCCGAATGCGTGGAATTAAGGGGAATATTTGCACCAACACAATTCACCGTGTAGCCCCCAATACCGACCCCGGTATTGGTCACATCATTTGCCCACCCCCCTGCAGGCTTGTTGTTAATGGTGTAACGAATGGTGGTCAAACCGGGCTCACGGTTGTCGCCACCACCATTGTCAAAGTTTGGCGGAATACCAGGACTTTTGACCCCAAGATACCAGCCCCATGGCTGGGTTGAACGCCAATCCTGCTGCGCGCCTGTGTTATCCACTAGAAAGTTCGATTGTTCACTGATTGCCATGGTTGTCGAGGTTCCATCGGTGATATCGGTAAGCTTAAGCTGTCCATTGGGTATCATGGCTCCGCCAGCACTAATTCTTCCCCCACAGGGCAAATCATTAAACCTGGTTTCCGTAAAACCAGGGATCAGTCCAGGGATGGAGCCCGAAATACCAACATAATTGGCAAGCGATGCATTGGCTGCCCCCTGCCGGGTTGCCTTGAAATGCGGCATGGGGGAAGAGGGGCAGAAAAAGGTTTTAATTTCAACATTGGAAGCCAGCGCATTGTTGGTTGCATTGAATGCACCAGATTGGCCGTTGAATTGCCAGCCTTTATACAGACTGTCCATTTCGATGTACGGAAGGATATACACCATCCAGCTACTACCCCAGCGCTGACTGCTGGGCGGATCGATGCCAAAGGGTGCCTGGTCGTTTGCCCCGCCGGGTGGAAGCCGGTCGTAGGTGTTATGGTGATTGTGTAAAGCCAAACCAAGCTGTTTCAAATGATTGCTGCATTGCATCCTGGCGGCAGCCTCACGCACCTTTTGAACTGCGGGCAAAAGCAGGCCAATCAGAATGGCAATAATGGCGATCACCACCAGCAATTCAATAAGGGTGAAACCAATTCGTTTTCTGAAATTTGAGATGTGCATAAAGACTCTTAAGGCAAAGGAGAAAGGTGGAAATAAAACTTTTTTAACCTGTGAAATAAATCACACCTTGACCTTAATTCCAGCAACCAACAGTGTCAATAGACCAAGCTTCTTATTAAAGAAACATGAGAGCGTTTTAATCTTTATTATTTTGGCAACCATGACCTTTGCATGTTTGGCCAGATGCCTTTTCAGCACACTAAAAAGTTTGCAGGGCTTAATATGGAATCTTCACTTAATATTTTATGTCGCCCATGGTAGGGACACTCTAACCATTCAACATGGAAGACAAGCCAGAATTTTACTGGCAGATCAGGCAATCAGTTCGTGGCGAACCACGCCGTCGCCGGCGATTGGCATGGGGCGCTGCAACGTATCGTAAACCCTGGTTTCTGGATCAATACCCAGAAGGTAAAAGGCAGTGGCAAGCAGATCCTTGGGGGATACAGGTGTGTCCTTCACTTCGCCAGCATGCTTGTCGGTACTGCCAACCA
>JBEGQX010000176.1:0-10095 GCA_041180805.1 Planctomycetota bacterium | reverse complement strand
CTTGTCAAGTCTCTCTGTATGCGGGTATCGTCTTTCTGTAATTAATTTGTCGGAATACCAAATCATTAACGCATGTCCGCCAAATTTTCTGGTGGCGATGCTCAATCCCGTATCTGATTTTAAAAACGATTCCCTTTCAGGCGGCACATGCTCAATATAAATTGATGTCGTTAACTTTGCGGTTTTAAATTTTCCAATATGCTTGATTTCTTCAGCACCAGGAATTAACAAATTTCCATTTTTTATTTTTGTTTTGTCGCTATTTTCAAAATCCCTTAATTGGTAAATGGATTTGAAATCATAGAATAACGATAATGTTTTGGTTCTTGAATCGTATGTGGCCTTACCACCAAATTTTTTAGACAAGATACCTGAATTAGTTTTTCCATTTGCCATTTGCTTAGGCAAAAGTTTTTCTAATAATAGAATTGCTTCAGAAATTTTCTTTTGTTCCAATAGATTTTCAGTCTGATTTTTTCTTTTTTCAAGTAAATCTACAGCTTCCTTAATAGCAAATTCGCTATCTTTTTTTAATTCTTCCTGGGTTCCCAAAACAAATGGGACAAAAACCATGATAAAAACAATATTTAAAACAAGTTTTTTGGATAAATTGGCCATTGCAGATGCTTCCCATAAGTAACTATATTTGGGGCTCATTCTAACAATTATCTATAGGATGTCTATTTTTGTTTCATTTCCTTTTGCAAATACTAACTGATCCTAAAACATAAAAATTTGCTGATTTTTATGTTTTCCCACCAATTCAAATCATTATTGATTGATGTGTTTTTTCGAAATCTCAAAAAAAAATTCTTTACCAAAATATAGCCTTATCCAAACAAAAGTTTTAACACTATTATGCAAAAGTTTAGTTAAGTAGATCTCATTTAGTTTTTATTCAAAGCCCAAAATCGGCAAGCAATTCATCGTGAGAGAATTTTTCTTGCATTGCGGGTTTGCCTTCACGCGCGGAAGGATCCAAGCCAAGACTTCGGCTATATTTCAATTAGCTTCCTATCCAGGCTTGAAGTCGTACCGTCCATGGTGCCTGCATGGACCGTCCGGAAGTTTCAACATCTCTGCCGCGCTCCAGAACTAATTTTTCCGCGTCAGCAATCTCAGCCAACAGCCTAGACGCATTCATCAGAGTGCCGCGTCGGCGCGATTCAACTTCCTGGGCTCGATCATTTCAAGAATGTTTCCCCATTCCAACCTTATCGCAGGCGAAGCTCCGGCAGGGCAATCCTTGGCCTCCAAATACGCATCATTTTGAATCTTTTTGATTTTCTGACGCATCACATGTCCTCCTGACAAAAAGGGTTAAAAATGACATTATTCTGCATACGTTTGCCACGCGAGGTACTGGCCCCCTAGGCAGCAAGTTTCGCCCCCCCCCCTACCCGGGGCATTTCGTCCAATTATCCATTTATTCACCTGTTTTGCATTTCGGATTAAGTTTGAGGAATCCTCAAGTGTCATCGTTTTTTGCGGACTTTTGCCTTTCGTGTTCCTCGAGAACCCTACGAAAGATAATCTTGTCCATCAGTTCTAAAACAGAATCCTGAAGATTTGTAAAAAGCATTTTGAAAATTTCAAAGTATCGCGAAAAGATGCTAACTGCATACGATTCTGCAACGCCCTCTTTACCAATTTCGCTTAAACCATTGCCAGCATTAGAGATATAGGTTTTATGTTTAGGCCTATGCCGCCCATTTTTAGATCATAATATTATTTGAACAATACTTTGCGTCAGCCATTTTTTAACTCATGGGATTATTTGCCAACTTTTAATTATTCCTTATCCCAAAACGCAAGAAGAACTGCACCCAAAATCATCGCAAAAGATCCCATGGTCCTTAAAGTTGGTTTTTCCCCAAAATAGAACCAGGCAAATACAAGAAATACTCCAAGAGTTATCACCTCCTGAAGAATCTTAAGCTGGGCAGGCTTGAATTGTCCGTAGCCTAGCCGGTTTGCAGGAACCTGAAGGGCGTATTCTGGCAATGCGATCAACCAGCTAGCCAAAATGCACACCAACAAGGGATAACTTTTAAATTTTAGATGTCCGTACCAAGCCAATGTCATGAACACATTCGAGCAGATCAACAAAACTACGGTCCACATTTATCTTAACCTCCCATAATTCCATTTTTCATAAATGAGCTAGGTCTTTGTAATCAATTCAAGTTACCATACCCAAATACTAAGGAGACAATCATGACCAATCAACATGTAATCGAACAGGTTAAAAAAGGATATGGAACCGCAGCAACAGAAAAAACAGGGCTAGCGCATCGAGAAATTGCGAAGGCTTTTGGCTACACCGATGCCGACCTGGACTCTTTGCCCGAAAACACAAACCTGGGTCTCTCTTGTGGCAATCCCATAGCAACCGCGCACTTGCAAGAGGGCGAAATAGTGGTGGATTTGGGATGCGGAGCGGGAATAGATGTTCTTCTGGCAGCGCCAAAGGTGGGCCCAAATGGACGCGCCATTGGCATCGATATGACCCCTGAAATGGTCGACCGGGCAAAAAGCAATTCTGCCAAGGCTAACCAAGGAAAAGGCTACCCGCAGGTGGAATTCCATTTGGCAGCCATCGACAAAATTCCATTGAAAAGCGAATCCGCAGATTGCCTGATCAGCAATTGTGTTATCAATCTGGCACCAGACAAGGATAAGGTATTTCGGGAAATGTATCGGATTTTAAAAACCGGGGGAAGGCTTGCGATCAGCGATATCGCATTAAAAAAGAATTTGCCTGACGAGGTGGCAAACAATGCACTTGCCTACCTGGGCTGTATTTCCGGAGCGATTTCAATGCGGGATTATCAAGAAGGGTTGACTCGAGCCGGATTCAACAAAGTTCAAATTATCGACACCCACAAAGACCTGAATTCCTATGCATTGGTGGATAATCAGGTAGGCTGCTGTACCCCAACCATGAGCACGGAATCCAGCGGTTTGTTGGCAATGGCGCCTGAAGAAACTTCCTGCTGCTCGCCAAGCAAAGAGCAAAATATTGTTCTCGATGGTTTGAGGGAACTAATTCAAAAATATGACCTGAATGAATTTGCCGCCAGCGTACAGGTATTTGCAATTAAATAATCATGAATACAAACCCCACTAACTCAAACTCTGAACTTGGCTCCACATTAATCAAGGTTTCCGTACGGTTACTACCGGTCCTTTTCCTAAGCTACATTTGTGCCTATCTGGACAGAATCAATGTTGGGTTTGCAGCCAAACACCTGAAAGAGGAATTGGGGTTTAGTGATTCTGTATATGGCCTTGGGGCTGGGATTTTCTTTATAGGCTACGCATTATTTGAAATCCCCAGCAATGTCCTGCTTGAAAAGGTTGGCGCAAGGCGCTGGATTGCACGCATTATGGTTTCTTGGGGAATTCTTTCGGCAGCGATGGTTTTTGTGAATTCCAGCACCACTTTTTATGTTTTGAGGTTCATGCTGGGTGTGGCCGAAGCGGGATTTTTTCCCGGAATAATCCTGTACCTGACCTATTGGTTTCCTCCAAGCGAACGTGGCAAATGTATTTCCAGATTCATGACGGCAATACCGCTTTCAGGCTTGATTGGGGCACCCATTTCCGGGGCACTGCTGGACATGAATGGAACCCTGAATATCGCCGGCTGGAAATGGATGTTTCTACTGGAGGCCCTGCCTTCCATCCTGATGGGGTTTTATGTCTTCCTGTTTCTGCCAGACAGGCCGGAAACCTGTCACTGGCTGAATGAATCAGAAAAAAACCTGCTTAAAAACTTTGGTCAGGACAGGGATGATTCCCACCAAACCAGTGGGTGGAGTTCCTTCTTTACAGTGATTATATCCCCCCAGGTATGGCATATTTGCATGATCTATTTTTTTCAGGTTACTGGCCTTTATGGCATTGGCTTATGGTTGCCCGAGATCCTAAGAAATTCATCCGAAACGATGAGTGAAAAACAACTGGGCATTCTTTCCGCATTACCATTTCTGGCAGGCACCATAAGCATGGTGTTTTGGGGATGGAATTCCGATAGACTTCAGGAAAGGAAATGGCACCTGGTAACGGCGAATCTACTTGGCGGTATTGGTTTTGTGATAGCTGGTCTTCACCCCAACTATTTGGCTTTTAGCCTGGGTGGCATGATTCTGGCAAGCATGGGTGTTCATGCAACATTTGGCCCCTTTTGGGCATTAAAAACCACTCTTCTGGCACCCGGATTAGCTGCTGTTGGAATTGCCCTTATCAATTCCACCGGCAACCTTGGGGGCTTCACTGGCCCTTCCCTTACCGGGTACCTGAAGGACCGCACTGGCAGCCTATCCTGGGGGCTGGGCTTGTATGGAAGCACTTCGCTGATAGCAGCTTTTCTTACCATGTATTTGCCAATCAAAAAGATTGGCAAATAAAAAAGGCTCCGGGATTTACCCAGAGCCTTAATCAAAGCAATGGTTCAATTAGTCACGGAAGATTCCGTGGCAATCGGTGCAGCTTCCATAGAGGGCCTTGGCAGCCTTTTGAACAGCAGCGCCATCTCCCTTGGTTGCAGCAGCGGAAAGGTCCTTGGCGCCCTTGCGCATATTTTCGGTGTATTCCTTCCACTTCTTGGGATCCTTTTCACCCTTCTTATCCTTGGGGGTGAAGATTTCAGTAAGTTCAGCCAGGGTAAGGGATACATCACCCATACCAGCGTAAGCCTTGCCATTTTTTTGAAGGTCAGCCTTGTCAGGTGCTTTCTTCATTAATCCTTGCAACTTGGCTTCGATTCCATCTGGTGTGATGGCGCCGGCCTTGTCCCCAACACCTATGCCACCCTTGGCACGGAACTTAAAAGCATGCATGATTTCATCCAAGGAATACTTCTTGGCAATTTCAGCCAAGGCCTTGGAATCATTCTTGCCAACCTGAGCTGAAACCGCAGCGATTGCTTCCTTGGCATCGTAAATAAAATTGGCAGACTGGCCTTGGTTGGCAACCATGCAGAAAACACCAAACGCCAGTGCGGAAAAAGAAACACCCAACCTTGCAAAACGATTCATGCCTAAACTCCAGTTAAATTTCCTTGGGTCATTCGCCCTTAACTCCAAGATCATAATGCGAAATATTCACTGGCTTGCGTTGCCAGTCGAAGGATTGGGCAAACCAAGCCCATCCAAAGCCATGCCTTGAAGAAGTTTTATCATAAATGCTGCTGTCAGCTTATCAAGATTTTTTTTAGTCAAGCCCCTAAAAACACAAAAAGGCCGGGGGGCAACCCCAGCCTTTGAGTTTAAACCAACTAAAAACTTATTCCCCGCCAGCCGCTTTCTTGGCCTTAAATTCCTTGACATATTTTTCAGGGTTTTCGTTAAACGCATCGCGGCAACCGGAACAGCACACATAGAAGGTTTCGCCTTTGAAGGAAACCGGCATGGTACCTGCACCACCGCTGACAACACATTCGGTTTTCTTTTCTTTGGCACCCAAACTGGCGCCTTCCCGAGTCGCAGCCACCATGTATTCCTTTTTGTAAATCGTGCGCCCTTCTTCCTTGCTGGCAAAGCGATAAATAAAACGAACACCTTCGGCGGCATTATTCATCTGAAATTGTTGGGTTTGTTTGGTTTTTGGATCAGTTCTTTCAAGGGTTAAAATATCCTTGGAAAGTTTACCCTCAAACACAAGCTTGTTCCCTTTGATATCCGTTGCTGTGAATTGATAAATCTTTTTCTCGGGAATAAATTTCAATTCACCAGACTTGATAAACTTGCCTTTTTCAACTTCCAAGGTAATCCAGGCATCATCACCTTTAAATCTCCAGCCCCAGTTGATGGTTTCACTCCAAACATCCTTTGAAACAGTTTTACCATCCGGACCGCCATTGCCCTTCCATTGGCCGATAAAATCCTGCAATTTTTGAAGAGCTTCCTTGTTGGCTTCCGTATTCTTATCCGCGCCTGCAGAAATTCCGGCAACCAATCCCATGAAACAAACAGAAAAAGCCATAATGCGAAACATATTTGAACTCCAAATGTGACTTAGAATTACCTTTAAAATAGCACGGTTATTGTTCTATTTCCACATCATTCTTTTCTTTTACATGTTCAGTAAATTCTTGGCTTTTGCAACGCAAGCTTTCATGTATTCCAAACTTTTTTCCGCAATGGTTTCAGGATCCGGTTTGTAATCAAATACTTCCACGGAAACCCAGCCGGAATATTTCTTCTCTAATAATGCCTGAAAGATTGGCACAAAATCTGTGGAACCAAAACCAGGCCCACGAAGATTTGGATCATTAGCATGGAAATGGCCGTTAAGATGTATAAATTCTCGAATCACTTCCGGGGTTGGCTTTGGTTCGGTGGACATGGCTTTCACATCCAAATGAAGCAAGTAGTTGGGATGGCCGATTTGTCTTAGAATTTCCGCACCTTCACCAGCAGTATTTACAAAGTCTGCTTCAGGGGGCGATAACGGCTCCAAGCACAACTTTACCCCCAGATCACCAAAAACCTTAACCGTTCTTTTCAGAGTATCCACCGCGAATTCGGTAGCCTGCTCCTTGGTATGCCCCACGGGAATTCGGCGCTGCGCGGGTGAACCCAGCACCAAAATATCACCTCCCAAATCCACACAGGCCCTGCCCAATTCTTCTAGATAACCAGCGGTATTCTTGCGTACAGCAACATCAGGGGAGGTAAGACAAAACCCTTCGGTCTTGGCCAGAAGCCAATGCAGGCCAATTATTTTCACATCCTCTTTTTCAGCCTCCTTCCGTAATTTTGCCCGAGCTGCCTGATTGACTTCGGTAATTCTACTGGCAAGGGTAAATGGCGCGATTTCCAAACCTGTGTAGCCGATTTTTCGCAAGTAACCACAAATTCGGGCATGTTCCCAGCCCTCAAAAGTTTCATTGCAAATTGCGTATTTCATAATTGAAGCTCCAATTCAGTGCTACCTTGCCAACTCGATTTGTTCTTCACTTCCATCCGTCTGGGTTACGGTAATGCCAACTTTATTACCGGCAACCTTCATGGCATTGTAAAAGTCTTCAGGCGTAACCAACGGTTTATTGCCAATTCTGGAAATTACCTTCCCGGATTGCAGCTTCGCAACTTCGGCGGAAGACCCGGGAACAATCTCTTTTATTAAAACCCCCAAGGGAATCCCCCGATTCCAAGGATTTAAACCGAAAGGCCTCTGTGCCAGCAAACTTGTGTAATCCACACGAATTCCAAAAGGTGCTTCTGGTTGAGTGGATGCGATAATATCCGAGGTACTTAGATATTTTGCCAGGCGGGCCTTAATAAAACGGTTGGGGGCACCAGCAACCCCTGCAATCTCCAAAGTAACTTCACTTCCTGCCAGTGAGGTTCCCGTATAAAAGAATAAATCTTCCTGGGTTTCCAACCTTTGGCCCTGTATGGAAATAATTCTTTCTCCCCGATTCATTCCTGCCATCGCCGCAGGGGTATTTCCCGTGACATTTTGAATCAACACCCCGTTACCGCCAGTTCCAACCGGGTCAATTTGAACGCCCAAAAAACCATAATCAATTTCTTGTCCCTTTTTTAAAACCTCGACCAAACGCCTGTAGTTAGGGTCCATGGGTATGGCAAATCCGCCGGCAAAATCCAATCCGGGCCATCCCGCAGAGGTGGTCAGCATACCCAACCAAGCCCCATCCGTATTGAGAACCACTCCGCCACTGGCGCCAGCGCGCACTGGGGAATCCAGTTGTATCAAGGTTCCGTACTGATAAAGCGGTATTTGATTTCTTTCCGCATCAACATCTCTGGAGGTCCACTTTCTTCTAAGGTTGGAAACCATCCCCCAGCCTATTGCAGGTGATCCATCCTTAAACCCGGATCCATAACCATTGGAAAGATGAATCACAAACTGTCCCCGCGAAATTCCCTCTTCAGAAAATGGCAGCGGATTTAAGTCATCGACAAAATCAATCAAACGAAGGACAGCAAGGTCACTACGGCCATCCAAAGCATGAATATCTGCATAGGAACCTTTATTACCGGGGAACCTGACATAAATTTTCACTGCCCCTCTCACAACATGCGCGGTGGTAAGAACAAGATTCTTGTCAATGAGAACTCCCGAGCCAAAAGAATCCGGCACGGTGTCTGGGTCTGCAAGATCCAAACCAGCCTGGCTTCGGTCGGGAACATTCCTGAAACGCCTTACTTGTGGCTGGATAGGCTGAAACCCGCCAAGTCTGCCGGGAATATCCACAGGAGGAACTGCACCCATTTCCTTATACCTGGAACTTCGCGAAACCAAAATACTAGCAATGGATTTTTCTGCCTTGGAAGCAGCTTTCTGGACATCTTTCTGAATCTGGTTAAGAGGCGATTGGGCAAACGCAACCGCGTTTGCATGAAATACCATGAGAAAAATAAAGGTTAATCCGCAAAGTTTCGCCATGATTCATCCAAGGTGAAGTAATCACCTAATCTTAATTCATCGCGCAGGTGGTTAGAACAAAAAACCCGTGGAGTTTGGCACTCCACGGGTTCAAGAATTTCGCCAGGAAGTTAATCAGCAGCGTGTGCCGCCTTCTTGCCAGCTTTTCCAGTCGCGGGGGCCGGGGCTGGCGCCTCGGTAGCATAACCAGCTTCCGAAGAAGGCGAAACTCCAATGCCTTTCTTGTGGAGAATTTTCTTGGTAATTTCATCCACCAGTTTTGGGTTTTCCCTAAGGAAAGTCTTGGCGTTTTCACGTCCCTGCCCCAAACGGGTATCTCCATAGTTGATCCAGGCGCCAGATTTGTCGATGATCTTTTCCTCAATTCCAAGATCCAACAGATCCCCTTCCCTGCTTATGCCACATTCGTGCATCAGATCCACTTCAGCCTGGCGGAAAGGAGGTGCAACTTTGTTTTTCACCACACGAACCCGAACTCGAGAACCAATGGTTTCCTCGGCTTCCTTGATTGTGGTTACCTTTCTTACTTCCAAACGAACAGAACTGTAGAACTTCAATGCAAGCCCACCAGCGGTAGTTTCAGGGTTACCAAACATCACGCCGATTTTCTGGCGAATCTGGTTGATAAAGATCATGCTGGTCTTTGTTCTTGCAATAGTAGGGTTCAGAATGCGAAGAGCCTGACTCATCAGGCGGGCTTGCAGGCCGACATGAGCATCACCGATCTCACCTTCCACTTCGGCCCTTGGAACCAACGCAGCCACCGAATCGATAACAATCAAATCCACCGAGTTGGACTTGATAAGCATCTCGGCAATCTTCAATGCTTCTTCCGCAGATGAGGGCTGACTTACCAACAACGCCTCAAGGTCAACGCCAAGCCTTTTCGCCCAACTGGGGTCCAATGCGTGTTCAGCATCAATAAAAGCTGCAACACCACCTTTTTTCTGTGCGCTTGCAACCGCATGCAATGCAATGGTTGTCTTGCCGCTGGATTCAGCGCCAAATATTTCTATGATACGGCCACGCGGAATTCCCTTGCCACCCAAGGCTATATCCAAGCTAAGTGCGCCCGATGAAATTCCCTGCACATCTGATTCGGAAGCCTCGCCAAGTTGCATAATTGCACCTTTGCCAAACTGCTTCTCAATTTGGGAAAGAGCCTGTTTGAGTTCTTTGTCTTGGGAATTTTCAGCCATTTGATTCTCCTATTGGGCTATTCCTTGATCTGAACAAATGTGAGTATACCTGCGCTGGAGTTCATCTCAAGCCCAGCAGCAAAAATTATCCAAATTATTATTATTTTGTCCCAGCCAGCGATTTCGCCAATTCCAATGCGCTTTCGCGATCTTGCAACCTTTCGTCAAGCTGTTCATCGCGTATATGATCCAGAATTTGCTTGAATTGGGGCCCAGGCAGAAAACCCAGGGCTTTCAAATCTTCACCTGTAATAAAAGGCTGCGGGTTGATCTTTGAAATCCCCCATTCAGAAATTCTGGCAAGGCAATATTCCACAGGTGAAAGGCTATTCCCTTTAAAAGCACGAACCGCCTTCATGAAAGCAAGCAGGGAATCCAGCCACGGCTGGCATAAGATTTTTTTAAATACCGACAAACGCAACTCTTCTGGTTCAGCTAAGGAATCCTGATTTTCCACCAACCGATGAATCAAATC
>JBEGQX010000175.1:0-3255 GCA_041180805.1 Planctomycetota bacterium | reverse complement strand
GCCTTTTCGCCAAGGCTGTCACGGCCATAGGTGTCACGCAGTTTCTCGGATTCACGGGATAGGTCAAACGCCTGCTTGGCCTTGCCCGTAAGAACAAGATCCATCGCCTGGGCAGAAGACTGGTCAGACTTCTCAAAGGAACCATTTGCATCCATGGAACGATGCAGGGTTTCAAATCCCTGGCGCAAGCCATCGCGGTCACGCAAGCTTTGAATTGTAAGCCCCTCGGGAAGGTTCAGTTTGCCTGCAAGCACATTACCCTGGATTGGATCGTAGGCACTGCCCATGTGGCCCGCACCCCAGACATCTGCCTTCAGGGAATCTGCCAATGCAATGAATGGTGGCAAGGCGGGATCATTGGAACCCTTGTACCTGGCGGAAATAGAACCCATCGAGGGCCAGCCATCACCATCACGATTGTTATCAGTCCTGCGGGCAAGGTCGTTCCCTGCCTGCATGGTAATTGGGGTATGGTTGCTGGCCTTGCAATCGACCGAACGCAGAATGGTTAATTTATGGGCTATGGATGCCTGAAGAGGAAGGTGTTCTGAAAAGCGCACACCGGGAATACTGGTGGGGATGGTCTTGAAAGGGCCACGAACTTCGGCAGGGGCATCTGGCTTGGGATCCCACATATCGATGTGACTGGGTCCGCCGGAAAGCCAGAAAAGAAGAACGGACTTTTTATTCTTTGAGGAGGGCTGACTGCTTGCAGAGGCCATTCCGGCAAAGGGAAGGGCACCCAAGGCCGAAAACCCCGTTTGCAAAAACCAGCGGCGTGATCCCACCGTTATCAATGGAGAACCTTCTGGGTAAACCCCGGGAAAACTCTTCTTGGCTTGATTGGAATGGTTCATGGCATGGATCTTTGGGTGGGAATTAATGAATTATTATGCACCAGAAACGATCCAACTTTCAAGTCAATATCGGCAAATACGGCCTTTCTTATGCAGCTTTTATTTCTTTTGTTTGCGATTTTCGTAACTGCTTAGCACATCCTCCACCAGACCTTGCCGGATTAGCTCTTTCTCCGGAATGGCACCCATGTCCTTGGTAGAAACAATCCATTCATCCAAAGCCTTTCGAAGTTCTTCCAGCTTAGCGGTGTATTTGGGATCTTTGGCAAGATTATTCACTTGATGCGGGTCTTCCTGACAATCGTAAAGTTCCTCGGGTGGCTTGGTGGGTGCGAAGAACAGCTTTTGGGCACCTGTAAGGCTGCCTTCCGCATTCGCCTTGCGCCAGGCCTGCATGGTTGGCATTAGTTCCATGTACTGAATACGCTGGGCGTAGGGAAGCTCGGGGTGGTAGTTGCGAATGTACTGGAAGCGCTCATCCCTTACACCACGAATACGATCGTAGGTTTCATCCATGCGATCGCGGGCGGCGTACACATACTTGCGTGGCTTGGCCTTTTCAGTAAGGAAGGGAACTCCATCCATGGTTGCCGGAATTTCGGCGCCGGCAATCGCCAGGCAAGTTACACCAAGATCGACAAACGCCACCAAATCTTCGCGGACAGTCGCAGGTGGAATTTTTCCCGGCCAGCGCACCAGCAGTGCCGTGCGGGTTCCGGTATCGTAAATCCATCGCTTGCCTCGGGGCATGCCCCAGCCATGGTCCCCAAAGAAGAACACCACCGTGTTATCCGCCAGACCTTTTTCTTCAAGATATTTCATGACATCACCCACCCGGTAATCCATCTGGGTGATGTTGTCGTAATAGTAGGCAATGTCCTGGCGAACCTCTGGAGTATCCGGGTAATAGGGTGGAACCACCATCTTCGCAGGGTCATGGCGTTCGGATGGTTTCAGTCTGTCTGTCTTTTGCAGGTGTTCCTGTTTGCCATGGCGAATCTGACTTTCGTGGGTTCCCTGAAAATGAATCTGAGCAAAGAAGGGTTGTTTGGGAAGATCGCTTTTGATCCATTCTTTGGTGCTGTCAAATGCATCCTTGGACATGTTGAAGTTGGTGTCTGTCTTGCCTGGCCAGGCAACATAATAGCCCGCCTTCCGAAGTTGCTCGGTAAAAGTCACCGGAGGATTAATCAGCTTGGAACGCATATGATGGCTGCCAATCGAAGTGGGATAACGGCATGTCATAAGGCCGCTACGGCTTGGCGCGCAAACGGGGGCATGGGAAAAACAGCGGTTGAAACGCGCACCCTGCGAAGCCAGCTTGTCCAGGTTCGGGGTGATGGCGTTCTTGTCGCCGTAACAAGCAAGATTGGGGCTCATATCCTCGGTAATCATCCAGACTATGTTTGGCCGTTTGTCCTTGCTGGCTTGAGCCAGCGGCAAGCCACCCAGCAACACAGTAAGGAGCACAATTGTATTCATTGGATATCCCTCACAATATGGACTTGATACCAGGGCTTTCCCTTTTCCCAGAAATCAGAATGACCCCTGACCGATTTTCTCTTCCATCGCCCTAATCTTGCCAAGCACCCTGGCCCGGGTGGGCACCAGCATGCATCCAACCAGCAGGAAGGTTCCAGGAAAGATCAGAAACACCGGGTCTCGGGTTAAAAAGTGAAACAAGGCCCCCATCAGGGCTGAGCCTTCCAGTAGTGCCAGCCGCATCACCTGAGAAGTTTGTATGATTTCAAACAGGTTGGCGGATGTAACATTCCCGGCCGTTGAAAACTTCCGTACCGCCTGGCCAACGATCAATCTGGGTAAAAGAATCGCAGCTACGCTCGTACCAACAAATACCGCGGTACAAAGAATCGCCCCTAGCTTGAGGTCCGTTCCCTGGTTTCCTTTTCCTCCAAGCAGCAGGGGTAAAACAGAAAACATAACCACCCCACCCATCATTGCCAGGTGGATCACCTGCAGGGCGACTATTTTGGAAGCAACTTCCGGCTCTTCATATCGCATGATAGGTTCTAATATCCTGCTGTCTTTCCACCCTGGACTTGGATGGCGCTTAAGCCAAGTTCCTTGCGGCACTCCCCAAGCATCTCTGCGGTTCTGCTTGCTCCGATGCGTGTAACCCCGATGGCGCGAGCCTCCAGCATGGCCTTGAAATCGCGAATTCCACCCGCTGCCTTGACTTGAACCTTGGGTCCGCTGTGCTTGCGCATCAGCCTAAGGTCATCCATGGTGGCTCCGCCTGTGCCGTAACCAGTCGAAGTCTTCACCCAATCGGCATTCAACTCGGTGCAAATCTCACAAAGCTTGATCTTTTGCTCATCCTTCAGATAGCAATTTTCAAAGATGACCTTCACCTTCTGGCCGGCCTTGTGCGCCACCT
>JBEGQX010000174.1:0-19917 GCA_041180805.1 Planctomycetota bacterium | reverse complement strand
TGGCTCTGGCAACCGAAAACGCCCCATTCGACTTCCATAGTCCGGATGGGGTTATTTACACTCGCATGCGCTTTCTGCCCCCATCCAGAGTTCAAAGTGCCAGCATGAGTAACACTTTGGTAAGCGATGGTTGCGTTATTGAATCGGGATGCTCGATTGAGAATTGCGTGATTGGGGTGAGAAGCCGAATCGACAAAAATGTATCCATGAAAAATACCATCGTTATTGGCGCTGACAAATTTGAAACCGAAGAGGAACGCAAGCGAAACAGGGAAAGGGGAATCCCATCGCTGAATATCGGCCAGAACTGTGTTATTGACCATGCCATTCTGGATAAAGATTGCAGGGTTGGAAACAATGTGCAATTAGTGAATTCGAGGCGCATCCAGCATGATGAGGGAAATAACTATGTCATCAGGGATGGCATTATTGTGGTTCCTCGCGGAAGTGTCATTCCAGACGGAACCATTATCTAAACTTTAGCCAAACACCTTCTTAAGAAACCTGAGCTCTTCCACCGCAAGGGTGGTTCTTTCTGAAATATCCGCGGCTTCATACTCCCCGTGAAGAACAATGGTTCCCTGAAAACCAACATCGGCGACGCCTTTGCCAGCATCCATCCATTTCACGATTCCGGTTCCGGCAGGTGCCACATTGTACACCCAGCCTGATTCTTTTTTACTCCAGACTATATCCTTGATTGCAAGAATGGATAACCAGGGCTTAAGAATTTCAAGCTCCATGCGAATTGGGCCACCATTAAGGGCCAAATGACCCGTATCTGCAAAAGCGCCAATATGGTGGGGATTACGTTCCGAAAGAAGGTCTTTTAGCGATACAGCGTTATTACCAAGGTTGGTACCCGAATGCGTGTGATAACAGGCTTTCACACGGGTCGATTCGGACAACTTTTCAAAACCCTCCAGGGCTTTTCTGGCTCTAATCAGTTCATCGGAATATTTACCCTTGTAGGGAAAATATCCTATCTTCACCATGGCCACACCCGCCTGGGAACAGGCATTAAACAGGTTTTTAGCCTCCACTGAGTTCGGATCTATCAAGGAAGTTGGCGCGGTAACCAGGGGAACATCAAGCCCCTCGGCACGAAATACTTTAGCAAGCTCAGGCAACTTGGTTGCCGCGTTGGCTGGTTCAACCGTGTATCCGGGCCTAACTGCAAGGTCCACACCCTGTAAGCCCACTTTTTTGCAATAAGCAACAAGAGCTTTTGCATCCATCTCCTTGAGACTTTTGGTGAAATAAATGTATTTCATGGTTTTTCCACCCGGGTTACAGATTCTAGCTGAACCAATCGAACTCCATCCGTTTATGCCACGGTATTTTCAAGAACCCCAATCCCGGTTACCTCAATTCGAATGATATCTCCGGAATTCAGGGTAAAGTTGTCGGGGGGAACGGTGCCAGTCCCAGTCAGAAGAAAAACTCCATCGGGAAAATCATTCTCGCGAAACAGCCAATCAGCAAGATCTTCCAGCTTTCGCGCCATCATTCCCAAGGAAGTCTGCCCCTGAAAAACTTCCACACCCGCGCGATGAATGGTCATCCGAATAACACATTCCTCGCCATGTGGCAGATGACCGGCCAGGGTAATGCATGGCCCTAATGCACAGGATGCGGAATAAATCTTGGCCTGAGGCAGATAAAGAGGGTTCTCGCCTTCAATGTCACGGGCACTCATATCATTGCCGATCGTAAAGCCAACAATTTGGCCCCGTGGTGAAATGCAAAGTGTCAATTCAGGTTCTGGAACACTCCACTTGCTATCCTTTCGAACGCGCACCAATCCTTTGTTGGCAATAACCCGTCTTGCGGGAGCCTTGAAAAATATTTCAGGGCGAGCAGCTTTATAGACAAGGTCATAGAACTTTGCAGCTCCTTCGGATTCCCTTTCCCTTGCCTCCCTGCTGCGCAAATAAGTGACCCCGGCAGCCCAGACTTCCTGTCCATCTATCGGGGCTGATGCGACACATTCGGATAATGAATGTTTTTTGTTCGAGGCTTTCCGAAGCTTCTCAACTTCGGCTTTTGGGTTCTCTGCGTGCAGAATAGATGAAAGAACATTCCCCCCGGGAATATCATCCCCCAGGTGAATTATCTGATCCCCTTCCAGCAATCCAACAAAAGGTTTTCCTTTGCAATCCGACCACTTCCCAATTTTCATTGCATCTCCAACAAATTCTTGCCTGCCAACCATGGTTCCCAAATCAGGAACAAATCTTCAGTTAAATTATTATCAAGGCAAATCAAAGAGGATTCCAGATTTTTCACCAGTTCAGAATGAAATGGAACGGGCTCCCCAAACGCTGGACGAACGGGAATAAGCTTTTCAAAAACTCCCTCCAGCAGTTCATCCAATCCCATGCCGGAAACTGCGCTAACACAAAGCCCACCCATACTTTCCGAAGTCTCTGATTTATGACAAAGATCCATCTTGTTAAAAACCTTCAATACTTTTAAGGGATCAATTTCTGCCGGCATTACGCAATGCGGGACTGTTGCATCAATCACCCAAAGGCAAAGATCCGCATCCGCCATGGCAATCTTGCCCAATTCCATCCCTCCCGTTTCCAACATATCAGAACTTGCTCGAAGACCCGCTGTATCCGCAAAAGCAAAAGGCCAGCCATGAATTGCCGTCTGAAGCCAAAGCACGTCCCGGGTGGTTCCTTCCAATGGGGAAACGATGCTTCTTTGGTAACCCGCAATGCAGTTCATAAGGCTGCTTTTGCCAGCATTGGTTTTTCCCGCAATGACAATTTTCCATGGCTGAATGAGGTGGCTTGCAAGTTGTTTCCAGCACATCATTGATTCGAGAGCGGCTTTGGCCAAGCCAAGATCACCCTGCCGCACTGTAATCAACCACTTGTCCAACCAAGCTTTAAACGCCCCATTCAACTGCCCAAGCACAACCTCTGTTGGCCCCTGCAGGGAGCATTGATTCAATGTTAATTGCGCCAGTGCATCTATTCGATCCACAGCGGTGGCTTTGATGTATTCCTGCCAATCCACCAACCTGGCCCCGCGAGATGCAAGGAAATTCAACAACATTTCAACCACACTAACGCCACCATGAGGATTGACTTCAACTAAAATAGGATTGTCGCTGACAACATGAACAACAACTTCATCGCCAGCACCCTCGCCCATCCTGCCAATGACCAAGGAACCAGCCACAGGCAAGGGGGGAAGTTTTGCTTTGCCCCGGGGACGAAGTGACCCAAGAATAATTTTCCAAGCATCGGCACCCGCCAGACCAAGCACAGCGATTGCACTTTTGCCCCTGGGTGTCAGACGGGAAACTATGGTTTGGGAATCATACATTCAACAATTCCCTTGAAAGATAAGCCAACCCCAGCAAGACAAGTTCCCTCTGGAACAAGTATTTTGGCCCCAACTCCCTTGCCACTAATTCCCCATCACCTCCACTAACAAAAATTGGCAAGCCAGGATGTGTTTGCAGGTAGTGGTTCACAATATTGCGAATTCCCCCGAGCAGGGCCTGACCAACCCCATAAGAGATGGCATCGAATGTGTTTTTTCCCTCTCTCTTCAGAAAAACCTCTGGCACATTAATTTCCGGGAGTTGGGCCGTATTGGCATGCAAGGCTTTGGACATCAACTGAAACCCGGGAAAGATTGCACCACCCTGAAAACCATCAGATTTTAACGTAAGGTCAACGGTCACCGCAGAACCAACATTCACTGTGACCACTCCATGGGAACTACCGGATATTTGAATTCCAGCGTAACCACTTAGCAGACGATCTATTCCCGTCTTTTCAGGAGCATTCACCTGCGTGGGAAAAGGTAAATCCTTGTAGGTTATTATTCTGGCCAGAATTCCCCTGGAAGAAAACCATTCAAGAAGATCAACTTGCACCTTTGGAACCACCCCGGAAAGGAGGATCTGCGGATGCCCCGAAAGTTCGAGATTATGCCAGCATTTTTCCCAGGCGGAATGGTCACCAAGTGGAAGTCTTTCAAGGAACAGTAAATCCAATCCGCGAAACACCCCCCATTTCATGGTGGTATTTCCGACGTCTATAGCCAGATAACTGGGTTGCATTACTCGGGGTTCTTGATTTTGTTTAATTCCTTGGTGATCGCCTGCACCAACAGGGAAAGCCCCTCGCCAGTCACCGCGGAAATGGCCAGCACTGTTTTTCCCAAAGAGGCTTCAAGCTCTTTGCAAATATCTTCGGAACCTGTAAGTTCGCTTTTGCTCATGGCGATGACTTCAGGTTTCTCCTCTGTCTTGCTGCCATGCAAAATCAATTCATTCCGAATTGCATGGTAGTTATCCAGCGGCTTGGTTTGATCCATGGGAAACGGTTCCAGCAAATGTACGATTACATTCGTCCGTTCCACATGGCGAAGGAATTCATGGCCAAGTCCAACACCCATATGGGCGCCTTCGATAAGACCAGGCAGGTCCGCAAGGATAAAGGCCCTTTCCCCACCAATCATCACCTGTCCCAGATTGGGGTGCTTTGTGGTGAATGGGTAGGATGCAATTTCCGGATGTGCGCGGGATAGCCGGCTTAAGAGGGTGGATTTACCAGCGTTGGGTTTACCCACCAACCCCACATCAGCAATGACTTTCAATTCCATGCTGATCCAGCGTTCTTCCCCAGGCGTGCCGGGTTGAAACTGGCGGGGAGCACGGTTCGTGGAAGTGGCGAAAGCTTTGTTACCTCGGCCTCCACGGCCCCCAAGCGCGACAATAACCTGGTCGTTTGGTTCCTTGAGATCCTTGAGAAGATTGCCTCGATCTCGATCTCGAATGACAGTTCCCGGGGGCACCGCAATAATCAGGTCTGAAGCCTTGGTTCCATGGCAATTGCATGGGCCACCAGAACCGCCCGCCTCGGCCTTCCAATGCTTGCGATTAACTATGTCGGCAAGGCTGTCAGTTCCTTCAATGGCGCGAACTATAACATCGCCACCATCGCCACCATCGCCACCGTCAGGGCCCCCCTTGGGAATGTACTTCTCCCTGCGAAAGCTCCGGCAACCGGAACCGCCGTCACCACCTTTGACAAACAATGTGACCCTATCAACAAACATCCATCATTCTCCTTGCAATCTCATCATTTTATCGAGGTTGCACGGGAATGTAAGGGCTACCTTAAAAGGCACACTAATAAGCGTTCCGATGGACCATTCCTTTGAATATCGTCATCCAAAGAATTCGAATATCCATCCAGGGAGTCCAATGAGTGATGTAATAAAGGTCGTATTGCAACCTTTTTCGAAGAGAGGTGTTTCCACGCCACCCATGAACCTGCGCCCAGCCTGTGATTCCTGCTTTCACAGAATGGCGAGCCATGTAATTTGGAATGGTTTTGCGAAACTTGTCAATGAATACTGGACGCTCAGGTCTTGGCCCAACAAGGCTCATTTCGCCTTTTAGCACGTTGATAAGTTGTGGAAGTTCATCGATGCTTGTGGAACGGAGAAATGTCCCAAGAATGGTTCGACGGTCATCGTTTTTGCGGGCCCATACCGCCCCGGTATCCTTTTCCGCATCCACTTTCATGCTGCGAAATTTAAGCATTTGGAAAGGCTGTCCGTTTAGCCCACAGCGCTCCTGTCGGTAAAAGACAGGCCCCCTGCTGGTCAGCTTGATCATTGCGGCAACCAGCAAAAGCAGCGGGGATATGATTATCAACCCCACCAGGGAAAGAATAATATCCATTCCCCTTTTGAACATGACATTCAATCCAAAATGAGGATTCTCTCGGAGAGAAACCAGAGGCATTCCATCCACATCCACTGTGGAAAGCGAAAGGCCCGAAAGTTCGGGAATGTCAGCAGCAAGCCTGATATCCACAAAACAATCAGCAAGGATGGAATAGATCTTGCGGACATCGTCATATCGATTCATGGGAAGTGCGATAAAAACATGACTTACAGAATATTTGCTTACAAGGGTGGGAAGTTCCTCCACCTTTCCAAGAATATCCAGATCTTGGTTGTATTGGGTCAGGTTGTCCTCAACAAAGCCAATATTTCGAATGCCAAGCCAGGTGTTCCCTGTCAGGGTGTTAGCCATTTTCCTGGCCACCCTGCCCGTCCCAACAATAATTGAGAAAGACTGGTCGTAACCACGGGTACGCAAAGTGCGGATAAGACTCCAGTTAAGCTGCCTGAACAGAAAAACCCATAGCACATTTAACCCGCTGAATAGAAGTACCATGGCCCGGGACCCTGATAAGTCTTTCCGGAAAAAGTCCACGGCAAGAACCATCAAAACCAGGAAAAAGGTCCCTTGAATGGTGCAAAAAAGCTCTTCCCGCATCCTTCGCATGCGGCTTATGCGATATTGACCTGTTGCCTGATATGCAACCACCGCGACAAAAAGCACCCAGGGAAGATGCGAAAGGGAAATTTCCCCGTCATGATGCAGGGAATGCATGGGAATCCAACCAGATTCAAACCTCATTTGATAAGCAAGCAACCAGGCAAGAGCTGTGGCTAGCAGGTCACAGAAAAAAAACCAGGCAATCAGAAGCTGGCTACGACGCTGAATCATGGCCTATCCTTGGCAAATACAAACATCTTTGAAGCCAAGATTAATAATTTTCAGCTCCTCCCGTCCAGCCCAAGATTTAATCCCCCATTTTGCCAATTCCCCACGACTTTCCAGATCAGGACATTTCCAAGTTGACGAGCGGGCAAAATGCCACTAAGAGTTATCTTGTAGGAATGGTTAGATCCAGATTGTGTTTTGAAAGGAAATCGATCCATGGCTCATGTAGTGACCCAGGCTTGCCACGATTGCAGATACACTGATTGCGTATCCGTTTGTCCTGTTGAATGCTTTTACATCGATGACAAGATGGTTTACATCGACCCATCCGATTGCATCGACTGCGAGGCTTGTGTTCCAGAATGTCCAGTGGAAGCTATTTTCTCAGAATCGAATGTCCCAGCCAATCAAAAGCAATACATCCAGATCAACCTCGAAAGAGCGAAGGCGCTAAAAACCTCCGGTGGTCATTGCACGGAAAAGCAAGATCCTCTTGAAGGCCCGGAATGTAAGAAAAAGTCATAGTTGGCATTTAAAGTGAACAAAGCGGGCCCATCTGGTATTTTTCCCAGATGGGCCTTTTGAATTTCAGGAACTTATTATGAATAAAACCGGAATCCTTCTCGTACAACTTGGAACACCAGACGCCCCCACCTCTTCGGCTTTGAGACGTTATCTAAGGCAATTTCTTTCAGACCCAAGATTGATTGAAATTCCCCGTTTTCTCTGGTGGGTAATCTTAAACTTGTTCATCCTCCCGTTCCGCCCCAGGCAGTCTGCCGAGAAATACAAACGAGTTTGGGATGCCAAGACTGGTTCTCCATTACTTCACTACACAAAACGGCAGACAGAATTGCTTAGGGAAAAATTCCCCGACCATATGGTGGAGTTTGGGATGCAAATCGGCAACCCACCTCTTCATACGGTTTTGGAAGAAATGGTCAAAAAGGGAATCGAAAAAGTCATCGTCCTGCCCATGTACCCACAATTTTCGGCAACCACAACCGCCTCTGCCATGGACTGCCTTGGCATGGCGATGCAGAAGATACGAAAAGTCCCAGCCATTCACTTCATTCCCCCCTACTATGACCACCCGGCTTACATTTCCGCCCTTGCAGACATTATTCATGAACAAACAGCCAAACTAGAATGGAAACCCGACCACTTCTTGATCAGTTTCCATGGCATCCCTATCTCGTACTGCCAAAGAGGCGACCCGTATGCGACCCATGTAAAGAGAACCACCTTTGCTCTGGTCAAGAAAATGGGTTGGGAAAGGAAGCAATGGTCACAGACCTTCCAATCCCTGTTTGGCAGGGAGGAATGGCTAAAACCATACACCGAACCTTACCTTGAAAAGCTGGCGGAGCATGGAGTTAAAAAGATATTTGTTACCACACCGGGGTTTACAGCCGATTGCCTTGAAACCATCGACGAAATCGGGCACGAAGCCAAGGAAGTCTTTGTGGAAGCCGGTGGCGAAGAATTGCACCAATGCCCCTGCCTGAATGATCACCCTGCTTGGATTGAGGCCATGGCCACGATTATCCGTGAGGAAGGCGGCCATTGGCTTCGATAAAGCTGTATCGGTTGTAAGGTTTGGGGGAATTCCAACTATTTAGCTTTTAATGATCAATATCCGGTGAGCCAATCAAATGGGAATGAACCTTTTTTTTAAGATGGCTAGGGAGCTATCTCCCCGGGGTCGATGAAGAATATGTCGGGGGGAATACCGGAGAGCACCTTGGAAAGAACCTCACCCCACTTGAAGTTGTTTCGGTAAAATACTTCCGACTTTGAAAGATGGCAGCGCAAGGCAGTGCTGCCATCTTTTTTTATTTACCCCTTATAACCCTGCTGGTTTTTGAAGATATTCGAATCAACTCTGCCACGGGTTCTGGATGGTCATCCACCCTTAAATCAAGATAGCGGTCCCCTATTGAGTTTGGTCCGCCTTTTTCCCTAACTACAAGAATCGCGGCAGATTGTTTGCCACGTTTGTCTCCACCCGCCCTGTCAGCCGCATCCAAAGCCATCAGAAGCCGCCAGGGAAAATTCCCTTTTGAATTTTCAAACCCTTTGACCATCTCCTCGAGAACCACTGGCCCCGTAAGTAAGTTACCCTGACAGGCATAATTCTTTCCAAGCTTTTCCCCAGCCCATGGCATGCAATCTTTCCCGGTGAAACTCGCAACATTACCCTTACTGTCCACCAGACCGAATTGGCGAAAGGTAAAGCCTTGATCACCACCTTTCAAAACCTCTATGACTTTCGTGGGCTCATTGCCTTTCGCAAGCAAATCCAAGCCTTCAGGCCCCCAAGAAATGTTCACAAGACTCTGTGTCGCCACAGCACCAACACCAGCCTTTGCCCAAGGTACCACCCCGCCCACCGCAAGGTATTTGGATGCAACAACCACCCCCCACATCTTGGAATCCGGATCGTATGCCACCATGGAAAAAGTTGCCGCGAGATCTCCCTTATTAGGGGTTTGGGATTCGGAAACAGATACTAGAACCATCACGAAAGCCGTAAAAGCAAATGTTGTGTATTTCATGGGGCAAATCCTGCATATAAATGGAATAAGATCCAATTATAACCTCATGTGAGCAAGGCATGTACGAATATATTTGTCTCAAAGTGATATCAAAATCTAACGAACAGGCACCTTCCTTTTCCCAAAGGCTTAGCACTTTCTGGACACAAATGCTCAGAGAAGATCCAGATGCTTTTGAAATGGTATATGCAGAAAAGTCCGAGTTTGAATCGGAGGGAGATCGTTTATACCGGGAGTATGCCATAACATCTGAAATCGCTATACAATTGGGCAAATCGCTTCAAAAATCCGGATTTGAACATTCCCCCATCGATTTGGAAGACCTTTATTCAAAATATGAAATTGTTGAGCCAGAATGGATGCAAATCGAACACTAAAGCCGCCTATTTGACCCATCCTTACAATTCTTTCATGTAATTAATCCTAAATTTTACCACCGACTTGACAAACATTCTAATTTCTGAGATCGCCAGATATTCCATCAGGGGCGCTCAGTGATATGCTGTTAGTTTTACTGGTTTTACAATTTGCCGGGCAGAATTCTGTTCAAGCAAGTTTCGTAAAAGAACCGGAAAAACTAGCTTTTATTTTGCCAAGTCAGGGCGAAAGAATGGCGGCAGATTCCCCTGAAAAAACAGATGGGGTTGAACAAACCAATTTTTTCCCACCCCAAAGACATCTTTTTCCTGACAATTCCCCTGGCAGAGTGAATCCTTTGCCAGGAACCATACCAAATAAAATTCCCAGTTTGATCCCTTATGAATCCTTGGAACCCAATGATCCTCCAAATGTGGAGGATGCACCATTTCCTTTTGTTTGGGGAGGCATCGGCTTTCGCGGGATTCCCACCGGACAAAAAATGGCTCCAAATGGAGTGGAATTTGATCCAGTATTCACCTTGGATTTTGAATTTAACATAGCTCTATGCCGCAATCGCGAGGTGTATATTTTTAGCCAATCAAGATTCTGGGCTCAAGGCGCCGCACCGGGTATTACCAATGCAAACCAGGGGTCCTTTGATTTCAGCAAAAGAGAATACGATCTGAGTGGTGGTATTGCCTGGAATTACTGGCGCACCATGGAAGCGCGGTTCTCCGCATTTAGTTTCAACAATCTGAACCGTGGCACATCTCTTGCAAGACCCTACGCTTACAAAGATGGTGTGGCTATTTCAAACCGTTATTATTATCTGGGGAACAATTTTTTTGGCGCAGGCTATATGCCAACCAAAGAACTGGTTGGGAATAATGGCGAAGCCTTCAAACCTAGTTGGTTTTTAGAAAATTCCATATGGTATCCCATTTATGGACCACGCTTTCAGGGTTATTGGGCCGCCAGCCTAATTGGCCAGCGTTCTGGAGATGCAAGGCTCTTTTATAATGATGTCGGTTTAAGTGCAGTATTCTTCCCCAAATGCCCTTCCCTGGAATTTAGAACTGGAAGTGAAATCACTACCGATCTTGTTGCTGGCAACACCCTGGCATTCTATTATCTTGGCCTTTTTGTACCGTTTTAACGCTCCACCCACTATTAGCTCGATAACCCTTCTATTGCTTATATCCAAGCAAAAAAGCTATCCTTGTCGAAAAGCGCAAGGATGTAACGCATGAATCTTTTTATTAGTGCTGGCGAACCAAGTGGCGATCTTCACGGAAGCAATCTCGTTCATGCCCTGAAAAATTGCACGCCTGACGTTCAACTTTGGGGATTTGGTGGCACACGCATGGCGGATGCCGGCTGCCAGATTATCTTTCCCCTGGTGGATCTTGCCGTGGTTGGTTTTTCGCAAGTTTTCAAAAACCTTCCCAAATTTTTCGGGCTCATTGCACAGGCGGAGGATCATTTCAGAAAGCACAGACCGGATGCCTTGGTTCTGATTGATTACCCTGGTTTTCATTGGTGGCTTGCAGCGGCGGCAAAAAAAATGGGCATACCCGTGGTGTACTTTGTGCCGCCTCAAATCTGGGCTTGGGGGTCCTGGCGTGTTCGCAAAATGAAGCGACTTATCAATTTGGTGCTTTGTAATTTCCCCTTCGAGGAGAAATGGTTCTCGAAAAATGGTCTGAATACAAAACTCATCGGGCACCCATACTACGATGAAATCCTGCGCCAAAAACTTGATGCTGGATTTTTAGACCATCAAAAGCAACAACCTGGAATCCCGATTGGCTTGCTTCCGGGCTCGCGAAATCAGGAAGTGGAAAGAAACGGCCCCAGCTTGATTCGCGCAGCGCAGATCGCCCATAAAAAACATCCTGAAACAAGGTTTCTGATCGCAGCTTTTGCCGAAAAACACCAGAATCGATTGCGGGAAATGCTTGCCGGCGCCGATATTCCCGCGGAAATCTTTGTGGGGAAAACTCAGGAAATCATTCATTCAGCCTACGCCTGCGCCTCTGTAAGCGGATCTGTAAGCCTTGAAATTATGGCGGCACAAAGACCAACCACAATCATGTACAAGGCTTCCCGTATTAACACTTTCCTTGCGCACCGGCTTAAAAATGTGCCTTACATTACCTTGGTAAATCTTCTTGCCGCAGAGGAATTGTTCCCTGAATCTTTTGGCCCGGACTGCCCCTCAAATTGGATCGCAGAACATCTATCCAGATGGATTAGTCAGCCGGCGGAACGCGAAAAGCTTGTTTCCAAGCTCGCCATGCTAAAGCAAAAAGAAATGACAGGCGGAGCCTGTGAACTTGGCGCCAAGAATATTATTGAGTGGGTTCTTGCATCCCAAACCAAGGCAAAAGTCGCTTGAAGCTTAGAATAGCAAACCAAAATTGAACAATAGGCCAATATTAGCCAGTTCCGAGTTGTTCTGACTTTGAAAAATATTGGACCAGGAATAATCCCATTCAAGCCTGATACCTGTCATCAAAGCAGCTCTACCCAAGGGAATCTGCATATCCGAATGAGCCGCAAGAAACACTGCCCCCACAACTTTATCCATCTCCGGATAGTTAGTTAAATCCGCGGACTGTGTTCCATATCTGCCACCAACATCAAAACCGGCTCTACAGGATTTTTCCTTGTTCAACGCATCGCCTAGAAAATATATTTCCCGCCCGCCCGACATATTAACAAATGTCTGATTCAGTGAAACGATCCCGGTATCAATAGCTGGCAGGGTTATTGCCCGATTCACCCCTATACCAAATTGGCCACTTCTATCGAGATAAGGCAAATTAAACAACGAAATTTTGTTGCTACGATCATTACTGTTGTAGTGCGTGTTGGAAACACCCAAATCCAAAACCCAGGCTTTGGTTGCCTCCTGGTTAAAAAAGAGGGAACGACCACCACCGCCAACATTCCAGCCTGGACTTAAAACCTGCGCAAACACGCCACCCCCTACTGGAAAATCAACACCTGTACGAAAATAGGTTTCCAGGAGAATTGGCCCCTTCCTTCCAAATGGACCACAACAACCTGGATCCCTCGGCTTTATAATCCATTCTGAAAGAGTTGCCTGGGTGTATGGCATAAGCTGCCCGGAATCATCCGAATCGTTCAGGGTCGTCGGGGAACCCAAGGCGTCTGCGAAAGCCGGCATTGCACTCTGAGCGTTTGCCCAACCGCTGGATGAGATAGCAATTAACAAACAGGCGATTTTTAATTTCCAAGCATTCATGCCGACCTCGCTTGATTTAGCGACCAACATCCTCGTTGTACTTTTTCCCAAGGATGGCTTGAACCATGGAATAAACATCTGCCACCCAATGGTTCCTTATATTCTTCGGAAAATGCTTATGCGGAAATTAACAAGAATAATACTATTGCGGAAAAAACAGCTTATTATTGTCAAGCAATTCAGGAAGCTTTGGGAGATCAGGGGGTTTGGTAAAAATCAGAAAGGCATCGGGCCAATCCAAGGAAGAATTAACAAAGGGTTCAAAAGAAAACCAAAGTCCAAATGATAATTAAGGAATTCCAAAATATAGATTAGAAATACGCCAGCAAGCCAAATTGCCGGACTAAAAAAATTTGCCCATCTTCCCAAGTAAGCCCACAACCAGCCCGCGCATCGAAAAAGGAAGTTCTTGTGTCCAATAAAGAACCCAGTCCCTGTTTTTTCGGAACCAACCAAGTTTGCATTTTCATACAAAGAGGCAGCTTGGCTAAACAACCAGCGACAGCAAACAAATGTCACAATTCCTTTGAAATAAAAATATCCCCAAAAGTGATCACGAAACTCCTGATCCGTCCACGCTTCTATCTCTGGCATCATATTTTCAAAAAACCTTGGCAGCAAAGAAACTAAAACTAGAAAAAAACAGCAGCAGAAAAATATCATGGCAAGCTTTAATCTTCCCCATGGATTTTTCTTTAATAATTTCCGGCACAAAGACACCTCAAATGCGCGGGAATAGGAACCCGTAAATTCCTGGTGCACATTCGCAATCATTAAAATGGGCCCTATGTAAACCAAACCGAAAATTCCCAGCCAACTTGAAACTATCCCAAACAAGTAATCTTCATATCCCTTGTGGAAGGAATTGTGCCAGCCAAACTTCCACCCCAACTGCATTATTAAAACAAAACAACCTGCAAACATGAAGCCGGTTGAAAAGCTTTTAAGCCCTGAAGATAGGATTTCCCAAAAGTAAAAAAATGGTCGAATGTACCAACTTGATTTGCCGGTCTGCGATTCATCCGAGCAAGATTTCGATCCAGTATTTAAATTCAACCTCATGTTTTCAACAGACTTGCGTCTTATCAGTCCCAGTGAAATCAATGCCCCAAAAGGATTCATACAAAGAAACCCGCCGGCCAAAACAAGCACCAAATGAACAGCCAAGGTTTTCAAATAAAACAAGAACGCCATAGCGTGTTACACCAGTATTTTGTGGATAATCTTTCCACTGGATTGGGCTGTTTCAAACCCCATCAACTTGGCCAAAGTGGGCGCAATATCAATTTGATCCACCATCTGATCCAAAACCGTGCCCTTGCCTATGCCGGGACCCGAAAAGATTGCAAATATTTCCCGGGAGGACTTGGAGCCAAAATGATGCTGAAATGGAACCGAAGTGGCACGATTATGATCCCTGCCACAATCAGGAACCACTGCAAATACAGTGTTGTCACGATATCTTTCATTCACTTGGACAGCATTCCATATGCGCTTGATACCATCATCAATGATAGAAATGGAACGCGAGTAAAATGCCGGAGGGCCCCAATGCACATAATCTGGGTCCTGATAATTGATCATGAGCATCCTAGGCTGAATTTTCTCGATGGCCTGCAGGGCCAACTCGGTTAAAAGCTGGTCCCCTCGGGGATTGACAAGACCCGAATCCCCATAATAGTTGCGCCATTGTTGCCAGAATTCATCAATGCCCGGGCTTTGCTCAAGCATTTCATTGCCCCGATAGTTCTTCTCCTCTAGCTTTTTCAATTTTTTCACCAACTCTCCCTTGGTGGCATCATCCAACTTTTCTCCAAGCTGTCTGCGGATAAGCCAGAGCTTGTATCGGTAAAGGCTAAGGACCTGGCAACGGTATTGGACACCAAAAAGATGATTGTTACTAAAGGAGAAGAATTCCTCCTGCGGACGATCCTCGCCGTTGATCAATATCGCCTTATGAGCTGGAATATCGTAAGCCTGGCGAAAATATTCAAACAACGTTGGCGCTTGCGGAACAAACCGCTCCGAAAGGAACTTTCCTGTAATGTCCTTATACTTATCGTACCTTCCCGTAAGAATGTACAAAGTCCCATGTCCATGGCTGGTTTCCACACCGGGGTCTGATGCGATTTCTACCTTGGGAAGCAAAACTCCGTGCTTTCCAGCCATCTCATGGATTAAAAACGGACAATAGGTTTTGTGTGGTTCTCGGATCGTTTCCGCCCTGCGCACACCACCCCCAAACCGGATCAAAATCAGGTTGGGGCCCTTGTAAGACTTGGATGGTTCCTTTGAAACGGAATACCTGGTCCCCAGACATGCACCCACGGAACCTGCCAGAAATTCCCTGCGGTTATTCCGGTCGAAACGCATGCCTTCGAAAAGTCCGGATTTCATCATAACTCCCTGATTGATTCTGAATGATCCTTCCATGATAATTCAGTTTCGATTCTTTTGGAGAAAATTATGGCAAGCATGTACCTAAAGCGGTTTCTTATCCTGTTTTCGTACTTTGTTACGGCTACCTTTCTTCAAGCGGGTAGTTCAAACAGCCTGATGGATGTTTCACAAGACGGTAAATGGCTTGCCTGTGCAAACCCGGATAACGGAACCGTAACCCTTTTTGACATTATCAACCGAAAGCCTATCATTGAAGTTCCAGTGGGAGAAAAACCTGAAGGCGTTTCATGGATTGGCGGTACTTCTCTTCTCGCAGTTACGGTATATGCAGAAGACAAGTTGGTAATTCTAAACAGAAACACCGGCAAGGTTGTGCAAACCATGGCAGTGCCGGATGAGCCATACGGTGTGATATCTAACAAAGATGGCTCAAAGCTTTACATTTCGCATGAATACCCGGGGTTGGTATCCGAGGTCTCCTGCAAGGATTTTAAAATCGTCGGATCGTTTCCTGCGGGTAACATGATTCGTGGCATTGCCCTTTCCCCGGATGAAAACCAGATATATACCACCGAATTTCTTACCGCATCTCTCAACAGGTACGATCTGGGTACAAAAAAACGCATCGAGCAGTTTGCAGGCCGTGGCGACGATAATCTAGCCAGACAGGTTGCGATCCACCCTAAACGCAACAAGGCATATATCCCCCATATTCGCAGTCGGGTTCACATCATTGATGCGGATGGTTCCATCTTCCCTGAATTGACCATCTGCGACACTGGCTCTGATCCAAACCGTCAGAAAAAGATCACCATAGCCATGGATACATTCAATGGCGTGTATGTTGTATGCAATCCATGGGAGTGCGCCTTGTCGCCTGATGCCAGACGCCTTTACGTAATCTATGCTGGCACAAACGACATGAATATTTGCACGGTCATGGACGATGATTACTCAGAAATTCGGCGTCAGGGAAACGCTATAAGGATTGGTTCCAACCCACGGGCCATTCGTGTGCACCCCGAGGGAAAAGAAGTTTACGTTTACAATGCCCTGGATTTTGAAGTAAGCATTCATAACCCTGAAACCATGGCCAGGCTGGATGCCATGAAATCTTGCGCGCCTCCCAAAAGCCAGGAATGGGTACGTGGAAAGGTTTTATTCAACACATCCAACCCTCCCATGACATCAAGACGATGGATAGCGTGTTCCTCATGCCATCCTGACGGCCACCCCGATGGTAGAATCTGGCAAAACCCCGAAGGACTTCGCAAAACACCATCGCTTGGCGGCCTGGCACACACACATCCCCTGCACTGGTCGGCAGACAGGGATGAATCCCAGGATTTTGAATATACCATTCGCGGCAAGTTAATGAGGGGATATGGCCTGGCAAAAGGTTCCATCAAACCCAAGGAGGGTTATGAGAAAACCGAACTGGGTGAAAAACTCTCAGGTCGGTCCACCGACCTGGATGCCATGGCAATCTATACCAATTCATTTGAGATTCCACTTTCCCCCCACATAAACGGCCCTGGTAGACTTTCTGAAAGTGCGCTTCGCGGCAAGAAGCTTTTCTTTGATTCGGCAGTAGCGTGTTCTTCCTGTCACTCAGGTCCCTATTATTCCGACAGCAAACTTGGTGATGCTGGAAAACTTCACGATGTGGGAACAGGAAAAGATGATGAAAGCGAAAAGATGGGCACCGCCTACGATACTCCAACACTTCTAGGCGTATACCGTACCGCACCTTATCTTCACCATGGCAAGGCAAACTCTCTCATGGAGGTTTTGACCAAATATAACCATGGAGACAAACATGGAAAAACCAGTCACCTTGCCCCCAGCCAGTTGGAAGACTTGGTTGCGTTTATCAAGGCACTACCTTACGAAAAGCCTCCATCAGAAACCCCAAACACTGTGAAGTATTATTTCAATTCATCCAAGTCGAGCAAACCGGAGAAACAAAATTGAATCCTGAATGGAAAAATCGGTATGAGGCAGGCCTTGAAGCAGCACAAAAGGCCGGCAAAGTGGCACTGGGTTATTACGAAACCGCCTTGGATGTGGAATGGAAACACGATGAAAGCCCTGTAACGGTGGCCGACCGTGAAACAGAGCAATCCCTGCGAACCACCCTGGGAAAACTTTTCCCCACGGATGGTTTCCTTGGCGAGGAATATGGCGATGAACCGGGAACCAGCGGGTTTCGCTGGATTATAGATCCCATCGATGGCACCCGCAATTTCGTCAAAGGTATTCCATTGTGGGCGACTCTGCTTGGCTTGGAATACAAAGGCGAAATGCTGGCCGGTGTGGCGGTTATTCCACCCATGAATCAGACATTTCATGCACTTCGAGGCTCTGGTTGCTTCAGGGATCAAACCAAAATTCATGTTTCCGATATTGGCCAGTTCGCCAAGTCCCAAGTCTTTTATTCAAGCATCTCCTGGTTTACCAGGGCTGGAAGGGAAAAGGAGTTTCTAAAGCTTGCCTCCATGACTGAAAGGCAACGGGGCTTTGGCGATTTCTATGGTTTTGTTCTTGTCGCCCAGGGTGCCGGTGAAATCATGATTGAGCATGGGGTGCACGCCTGGGATGTTGCCGCCATTCTACCCATTATTGAGGAGGCTGGTGGAAAATATTCAGACTGGCAGGGCAATCGCACCATTCATTCCCCGGATGTTCTTGTAACTAACGGCATTCTCCATGAAGAGTGCCTAAAAATCATCAATACCAGGGTTCATTAGAAGCTCATGGATTCCAAGAACCTTACACCCACAGTACTCAAAGCCATGCAATGGGTTGGTGGAACGGATGGTCATCTTTGTCTGTTAGACCAGACCAAACTTCCCCTCGACATCCATTTGATGGCTTGCAAGGATGTGGAAACTATTTTCGAGGCCATCCGTAGCCTGCGTGTGCGAGGGGCCCCCGCGATTGGAATAACCGCCGCCTATGGCATGGTAATCGGCTTCCGACAAAGTCCTTCCAAATACGATGAGATGGATTCCTACCTGCGGACCAGCAGGCCAACTGCCGTAAATCTATTCTGGGCGTTAGACCGTATGAAGAAGAAGTATGCCCAGGTATTTCGTATCAACAATCACGAAGACACCCTTTTTGCGCTCCTGGAAGAGGCCAAAGCCATCGAGCTGGAAGACATTTCTATGTGTAAAGCCATGGGAAATAGTGGGGCCAAACTGATCACAGAGGGTTCAGGCGTATTAACCCATTGCAATGCTGGTGCCCTGGCAACCTCGGCTTACGGCACAGCATTGGCGGTTATTTACAGCGCTTTTGAAAATGGAGTAGGGTTTCATGTTTTCTGCGATGAGACCAGACCTTTGCTTCAAGGAGCCAGACTGACAGCCTGGGAACTTTCCCAAGCCGGAGTACCAACGACTTTAATCTGCGACAACATGGCAGCCCAAGTCATGAAAGAGGGCAAAATCCAAATTGTGCTGGTTGGGGCGGATCGAATTGCAGCCAATGGGGATACTGCCAACAAAATTGGCACCTATGGTGTTGCCCTTTTGGCCAAGGCGCACGGCATTCCATTTTATGTGGTGGCCCCGTACAGTACTTTTGATCTTTCCATACCCGATGGCAGCCATATCCCCATCGAACTTCGCAATCCAGAGGAAATCACCGAAGGCTTTGGAAAAAGAACCGCCCCCATTAAAATCAACACTTATAACCCCGCATTCGATGTCACTCCCGCAGGTCTTATCACCGGAATCATCACCGAAAGAGGCATTATTTCACCGGTCAGGACTTCCACTATCAGGCAAATGCTACAGTCCGTGTCACTTTAAAAGCCCCGATTCAAAAATGGGATGGAATTGGGTCAGCATCCATTTACAATATTACAAAGGGTCACAGGACCGTTGTTTGAATATTCCTACCTGTACTTTAAGGAAACAACATGAGATCTATTGTTCGCGCTGGATGGTGTTTGTCTTTATTCGGCATGGTTCTGGCTGCAAGCGCAGGCGTTTCCAACGCCCAGTCTTGGGGAAATGTCAAAGGCCAGGTAGTGTGGGCAGGGGGCAAAGACCCGGCGCCAGAAAAACTGAAGGTCAACAAAGATGAGCAACACTGCCTTTCCAAGGGCGACATCCTTTCCGACAAATTCGTGGTGGATGGCAAAACCAAGGGCGTAAAGTGGGTTGTTGTATGGTTGGTGGATAGCAAGAACGCCAAGGCCGCAATCCCTGTTCATCCATCGCTTGCGGAAGTAAAGCAAAAGGAAGTTGTCATCGATCAACCCTGCTGCGTTTACGAACCCCATGTGGTTGGAATGCGAGCTGGCCAGACACTTGTTGCCAAGAACAGCTCCCCTATCAATCACAACGTAAACATTATCAGCCCGGGAAATAACCCCAACCAGAACCTGCTCATTCCTGCTGGCAAGTCTGTCACTGTGGATGGCTGGGCTGGTGCAACAGCTCCTACCAAGGTGGAATGCAATATCCATCCCTGGATGGTTGCCTGGGTTCGGGTATTTAATCACCCTTACTTTGCTGTTACCGATAAAGACGGTACCTTTGAGCTAAAGAATGCACCTGCAGGTGATTTCAACCTGGTGATCTGGCACGAGGAAGTGGGCTGGGTTAAAGGTGGCAAAAACGGTGTTCCTGTGAACATCAAGGCTGACGGCACATCGGATGTGGGCAAGATCGAATTAAACCCCGCTGCCAACTAAGGATCTGAAGACCATACCAAGCCTCCCGGGAAACCGGGAGGCTTTTTTATTTACCTTTGCCCTTCCC
>JBEGQX010000173.1:0-8096 GCA_041180805.1 Planctomycetota bacterium | reverse complement strand
CGAAATTCAAAAACAAATTATTCTTTTCCTTGAAATTCATTACACCGCTATAATTTCGATTCAATGAAAAGACCACAGGAGGCTTCATTTCATGCGGGCGGTTATACAAAGGGTTTCCCGTTCTCAGGTTAAAGTGGATGGAGCCATCACCGGGGAAATAAAAAGGGGGCTTCTTGTATTACTGGGGATAACCCACGACGACACTAATGAAAAAGCAATATGGCTTGCTGATAAATGCGCCAATTTGCGAATTTTTCCTGATCAGGAAGGAAAAATGAACCTGAATGTTGTCGAGGTTGGAGGCGGAATCCTTGTTGTAAGCCAGTTCACCCTTTATGGCGACTGTTCCAAAGGCAAACGTCCTGGTTTTTCAGCTGCCGCAAGACCCGAAATTGCGGAACCCTTGTATCAGGAATTCTCCAAACGCCTTAGATTATTGGGTATTAACACCCAAAACGGCATCTTTGGGGCAGACATGGAAGTGGAACTTTTAAACGACGGGCCCGTTACTCTTATCGCTGAAGCTTAAAACAAGATTCACAGGAGCAAGATAATGCTTAATCAACTATTTCGCAGAAAACCATTGGAAAAAGTCCTGGGAGATCTTGAAGACGGCCCAAAGCTAAAACGGGCACTAGGCCCTTGGGCACTTGTCGCACTGGGCATTGGCGCAATTATCGGAACCGGAATTTTTGTACTTGTTGGAAAAGCCGCAAGGGATGTGACAGGCCCCGCCCTGATGCTTTCTTTCGTGGTGGCGGGATTGGCCTGCATTTTCTCGGCGTTGTGTTATGCGGAATTTGCATCCATGGCACCGGTGGCTGGCTCCGCATACACCTATGCCTACCTAACACTAGGTGAGCTTATGGCTTGGATTATAGGCTGGGACCTTGTGCTGGAATATGCTGTGGCAAGCTGTACTGTGGCACACGGTTGGTCCAAATATTTTCAAGACATTCTAAAACAGTTTCACATCCCCATACCGGAAGTCCTCACAAACGCCCCTTTCGACATTGCCAATTCTCAGGTTGTTGGAACAGGCTCCATAGTCGATCTTCCCGCGCTTCTAATTGCCGGAGCTATCACTTGCGTGCTAGTGCGTGGAATTAAAGAAAGCGCATTTTTCAACTCCATCATGGTGGTTATCAAGCTACTTGTGGTTCTTTTTGTGATATTCGCTGGTATTCCTCACATAGTTCCATCGAACTGGACAAACAATTTCGCACCTTATGGATATGGTGGTCTTAGCTTTTTTGGCCATCTGGTATGGGGTGAAATGAACCCAGCCACAAATATGCCTGCTGGCGTATTTGCCGGGGCAGCCCTGATCTTCTTTGCTTATCTTGGGTTTGACGCTGTTTCAACAAACGCAGAAGAGGCAAAAAACCCTAAAAAAGATTTGCCCATTGGAATCATAGGGTCCCTTCTGGTTTGCACCATTCTTTACATAGCGGTTGCGGCTGTGATTACTGGAATGGTTCCCTACGATCAAATCCAAAAGGAAGCCCCTGTAGCAAACATATTCGCCACGGTAGGCATGCCTTGGGCAAGACTGCTTGTTTCGGTGGGTGCACTTACCGGTATAACCTCTGTTCTCCTAGTCATGATGTGTGGGCAACCGAGAATCTTTCTTGCGATGGCCAGGGATGGATTGTTGCCGAAAAAGTTCTTCGCAACCATCCACCCAACCTTCCAAACCCCATTTCAGGCAACAATTCTTACGGGTGTAATTGTTGCATTGGGAGGCAGTTTGCTTCCGCTGGACATTCTTGCCGAGCTAACGAACATAGGCACTCTTTTTGCCTTCGTGGTTGTTTGTGCAGCAGTACTTGTGCTTCGGATCAAGCAACCCGACGCTCCAAGGGCATTTAAGGCCCCTCTTGGAGTATTTTGTCCCATCGCAGGAATTCTACTTTGCCTGATGCTTATGTTCTCTCTTGGTTGGGAAAACTGGTTGCGCTTATTTATCTGGCTGGGTATCGGCTTATTCATCTATTTCATCTATGGTGTAAAACACAGCATGCTTAACAAAGAATCTGCTGGCAAATAACCTCATGGCCAAAACCGAAGAAAAAGAGTTTGAACAACATCTAGGTTTGTTTGATTCAACCATGCTGGTTGCCGGGGCCATGATTGGCTCGGGGATCTTTATTGTTTCCGCGGACATCATGCGGGATGTTGGATGCAGCGGAACACTTCTTCTTTTATGGCTGGTCACGGGAGTCATCACGATTTTCGGGGCATTAAGTTATGCCGAACTGTCTGGCATGATGCCAAAGGCGGGCGGTCAGTATGTGTACCTGCGGGAAGCCTTTGGCCCCTTTCTGGGATTCCTTTATGGATGGAGCCTTTTTTTAGTCATCCAGACCGGATCCATTGCGGCAGTAGGGGTGGCTTTTACCAAATTCCTGGGTGTACTATTTCCGGGCCTTGGCACCTCGGAAGAAGCTGTTATTTCGAAATGGGAGGGCATTAATCTTGCCATTTCGCTACCATTGCCCTGGCTAAAGGAACCATTGCAGGTATTTCACCGTGAAGATTTCACCATAACCATGGGGCAAATTATCGCGGCAGTAATCATCCTGATCCTAACCTGGGTGAATTGCAGGGGAATCAGGCAAGGAACCATCATCCAAAATCTTTTCACCATCACCAAAATATGTTCGCTGGCTGCTGTGGTTTTGATTGGGTTTTCAGTTGGACTGAATATGTCTACCGTGAAAGCAAACCTTCAAAACCTATGGTCAGGCGCAAGTGAAACTGCAAGATTTACCACTATCCAACATTTAGTGGGAGGTCCTGGATGGCTGGTCACCATTATGGTGGCGGGTGGAGCAATGGTGGGTTCGCTGTTTAGTGCTGATGCGTGGAACAATATCACATTCACCGCGGGTGAAATCAAAAACCCAAAACGCAATTTACCGCTAAGTTTGATATTTGGCACATGCCTGGTAATTGGTCTCTATATTCTTGTAAATCTGGCTTATATGGCGGTTCTACCGGCCAATGGCGATTCACAACTTGCCACACAGCTAAAGGCTGAGGTTGCATCCAACAAATCCATTGTGAAGGAATATCAGGCACAGGCAAATCTTTTCAAATCCACAGCCCAAAGACTTTCGGCGGAATCGGAATTCCTTGAAGCGCGAGCCAAATACCTTGAAAAGAACTCTCAACCTTTGATGGCTAAACGGCTCGAGCATGATGCCAGGGAAAGAAAAGAGGAATCTTCGGATTGGTTTGCCAAGGCAAGAACGGCTCGCCAGGCTGTTCAGGATGCGTCTCAAAACCTAGAAAACCGCCTGAAAGAAATGTCGAAGCAAAACACGACAAACCTGGGAATATCATTTGCAAAAGATGATCGCGTTGGCACCGCGATGCTCCAGGCGGTATCTCCCAATTTTGGCGCAGGGCTGATGGCTATCGCCATCATGATTTCCACCTTTGGATGCCTCAACGGAATGATTCTCATGGGGGCAAGGCTGTATTTTGCCATGGCGAAAGATGGACTGTTCTTTAAGTCCATTGCAGACCTTAACGGCAACGGGGTTCCTGAAAAAAGCCTTTGGCTTCAGGCTATCTGGAGCGTACTGTTAGTTTTTTCAGGGACATACTCAGAATTGCTTGATTATGTGATATTTGCCGCTTTACTCTTTTATGCGTTAACGGTGGCAGGGCTTTTTGTACTTCGAAGAACAAAACCTGATGCGGATCGCCCCTACAAGGCTTGGGGATACCCCCTTATTCCCCTCATATACATTGCGCTTTGCATACTTATTATGATAGACCTTCTTATTGTCCGGCCAGAGTTCACTTGGCCGGGGCTAATTCTGGTTGCTTCAGGCATCCCTGTTTTTTATTTCTGGAACTCAAAAGGTTACTCTCACAAAACTGACCCATGATCATCGAAAACATTCATTTCAACCTGTTGGAAATTCCAACCAATCCTCCAAGAGCAAGCTCCAAGGAAACTTCCGAAGGTAGAAAAGATTCCATTACCACCCTGATTGCCAGCATTAAGACAAATGATGGTCTTGAGGGAATAGGTTATGCCTATTCGTTGCAGGGAGCTGGTAAGGCGATGTATTGGACAGGCAGGGAACTTCTCGAACCAATTTTGATTGGAGAAAACGCGCTAAATCACGAAAGACTTTTTCACAAGGTATATTGGCGCACCCAAACCATTGGGAGAACAGGTTTGGTTCCTCAGGTTTATTCTGCTTTAGACATGGCTTTATGGGATCTTAAAGGCAAAAAAACCGGGCTTCCCTTGCACAAAATGCTTGGCGGGGCCAGGGAATCCTGCAATGCATACATATCTCACACGGGTTGGCAATGGATGACCGTTGGTCAGATTATGGATCAAACTAAACCTTTCCTCGACCAAGGTGTGATGGGCCTGAAGGTAAAGGTTGGAAACAACCCAAATCAAGACATAGAACGAATCAGCTTTCTGCGGGAACAACTGGGCGAAGAGGTTTGGCTAGCCGTTGATGCTAACGAGAAGTATGACTTGGGAACCGCTCTTGCAATGGGAAGATTCTTCCAGGATGAAGTTGGTGTAGGCTGGTTTGAAGAGCCGATTTCCTGTGAAAACCTATCCGGTTACACCCAACTTGCAAACACCCTTGATATCCCAATTGCTTCTGGTGAGATGCTTTTTTCCCAAAAAGAATTTGAAGCTTATATTTGTACAAATTCCATGGATGTTGCTCAGCCAGACATCACCAGACTGGGAGGAATTACGCCGTTTTTAAAAACCCTGGCATTGTGCGAAGCAAAACATATACCTGTTGCTCCTCATCTAATGCCAGAAATTGCAGTCCACCTAGCCTGCGCATTCAACCAAATTACATCCGTGGAATACATGCCTTGGATGGAACCTCTTTTTCTTAATTATCCCAAATTGACTGCTGGCAAACTGCGCCCGACAGAAGGGCTAGGCTGGGGCTTGGAGCTTAATCCCGACGCCTTAAAGGAATACTCTGCCCCAACAAGCTAGCCCTCTCAGATTAACCCGAGTCCAATCTCTCTTGCGAAACCCGTTCAACACGCTATGACAGGAACTTTATGTTTGCTGTATTAGCAGTGGAGAATGGTTTTGAGTGATCAAACAACAACGGTTTTAGACCTCCGCAACCAGATGGCAAAATTTGTGAACGACCGGAATTGGAGTCAATTCCACGATCCCAAAAACCTTGCCATGGCTTTATGTGCCGAAGCCGCAGAATTGCTGGAACACTTTTTGTGGATAACGCCAGAAGAATCAAGACTGGCTTCGCAGGAACCCAAAAAGCTATTGGATATTTCCGAGGAAATTTCCGATGTAACCTGCCTCATTATGGCGTTATGCAATTCATTGAACCTGGATCTTTCAGAATCCGTTTCAAAAAAAATGGCAAAAAACGAACTCAAATACCCCGCAGACCTTTGCTGGGGAAAATACAAAGTTGACGATTCCGAAAGGCTGAAAGGCAAATCATGAAATCCAACGGTTACTTATACATTGCTCTTTGGGTTCTGGCGTTGCCTGTAATTTTGCATGCCCAACCACCAGCCAACCTGCCTATTCCGCAGGAACAAGAGCAATCTGAAAACAGGCCCAAAGAACAAACGGAACAGGCCAACGCTCAACTTACCACCAGATATTTGGCCCCTCCCAAGCCAGGAAAGCCTTGCGACATGGAATTTAGCCTGAAAAACCCAGGCACCATTCCCATGACCGAAATACAACTTAAGCAGGAATGGAATATTCCAGTCAAAATTCTGGAGGTAAATCCCAAACCGATCATCCAAGGTAAAACATGGGTTTGGGATTTATTGGATTTACAACCCGGTTCAGGGAAAGTTTTCTCAGCCAAAATAACTTTTGAGGGGGACACCCTTCCTGAATTTCGCCCGACTATTTCTTACACACCAAATCATTTGCACAAGGCATCCGATAAATCTGGTCTTTTTGTACAAGTTAATGGCCCACAATTTGTTCGCAAAGGCAACAAAGCCGTTTTTGATATTATTGTCGCCAATCAAGGGAAGGCGCCTGTCCAACAAGTCACCATTCGGGACAAACTACCCGAGGGCTTAAGGCATCCGGAAGGAGAATTCATCGAGGCGGAACTTGGGAACATACCACCAGGAGGCAAAAAATCCATTCGTTTGGAAACTTTAGCCGTGCAAACCGGACGTTTTTCCCAAGATATTCAAGTTGCGAGCTCCAATGGCGATAAAAAACTTTACCAATCGGAAATTTCCGTGGGTGAAAACCAGATTCAACTTAAATGGCAAAAATCCTTGGAAACCCCCGCGCAGGGAACCCTTGAAATGGTCTTGGAGTCCAGTTTTGAGTCTGGGGCAAGGAAGCCTGAAAATCATGCTCTAAGGGTGGAGATCCCAAAGGGGCTGGAACTTGTCGAAGTAACTCCCTTTGGTTTAAAAAACCCTTTGAAAACTGGAGAGACCGAACTACTTTGGCAAAATCCTCCTGTGCTTTCTGGTAACAAGTTCTTTGCAAGATTAAAACTTCGGGCCACGACTCCAGGGGATTGGAATCTTCATGCCAAGGCATCTATGCAAAATTCCCAGGATGCAACCTCAAGTTTTCTAATAAGGGTAGAAGGATCTTCAGAAATAACTGGCAAATTTTCGCAACCAAAAATCGAATCTCAGCATGGAAAAGAATTCAAGGTGCAATACTTTCTGCATAACATGGGTACGGCTGGATCTCAAAATGCTTCAGTAAAATTCCAAATTCCGGATGGGCTTTTCCCCATTAGCTGGAACGGACCAACGGTTGGAGGAGCTGAAGGAGAATGGATCATCTTTGATCCTGTAACAAAGATAGCGGCAAATCAGAATTTGGAATATACACTTATTTTCAAATCATTGAGACCCGGAGAATTCAAACTAACTGCCGAGCTAAATAACGGAACCGTGGCAAAACCAACCACATGCACCATCACCGCAAACCCCCAGCCTTAGCTATTTTGTTAACATCAAAGAAAAATTTCACATTTGTCAAATATTAGGTTGCTACCAATACGTACCCGGAATATCTTTATGGGAGTTCGCAGGACATTGTTCCTGCCAACTTGCCAAGATGGCTAGACCGGGGAAGGGAATCCCCTTCACATTTAATCTTTCTGAAATAATTCAAAAACTTTTTCATCTTTCGCCCAAATAATTCCGAATGTCACTTGTAGGAAATTCAAGTCCCGCTTGGGCTTGAAATAAGACTAACTCGCTGTTATCTATCGCCGCCGTTCAAAGGATTTAACTCTCACGAAGTTGAATCCGGGGGGATATCAGAAAGTAACTCGTTGATACCTGGCCAAGGATGGCATCACAGGGGATCAGGGGGATAGGAGGTCCAAATGGGGATCAACAACACGGAAAAAGAGCAGCTTAAAGTTCACATTCGCTGGATGATTCGCAGGGATATGCAGGAAGTTCTGCAGAGCGAACAGCAATGCTTTGAATTCCCTTGGAGCGAAGAAGAATTTCTTCGCTGCCTAAGGCAACGCAACTGCATTGGCATGGTCGCAGAGCATGGTGAAAAAGTGGTTGGTTTCATGATTTATGAACTACACAAAACCAAACTTCACATTTTAAACTTCGCGGTTTCGCCACAATTTCAAAAAATGGGTGTCGGGGGTCAGATGATTGCAAAGCTGGTAAGCAAGCTTTCAAGCCATCGACGCACCAGAATTACCCTTGAAGTCAGGGAAACCAATCTAGGGGGTCAGGTTTTCTTCCGTAACCAGGAATTTAAGGCTATCAGGGTGGTAAGGTCTTTCTATTCAGACAGTGGAGAAGATGCTTATTTGATGCAATACCGTCTTCCCAGCGATACTGGTGAAGATTTTGAAGAAACCATCAACCGAATTGCCCAATACGAGGAAAATATTTAACAATTGTAAACTTAGTTTGAAAAGCCGGGACTTGTGCCCGGCTTCTTGCATTTAATAACCGTTATAATCGTTACATTTTAACCCTTGATCAGTCGCCTCACTCTTTTTTCCATTGAACATACTAAAGTCATGCTCTAATTTGAGGATGGCTTGAAAAATAGTCTTTTCATTTCCATGGTGTTTTATGAG
>JBEGQX010000172.1:0-15575 GCA_041180805.1 Planctomycetota bacterium | reverse complement strand
CTTTCCCCTGCCTCTGCAACGTTGTTTACTCTTGTTGAAAAAGACAAGCCTTTGCCATTTAACTTACCCAAAGCTCCAACGAATGAACAGGAACTTGCATGCCTGATTGCTGTGGAATTAGCAAAAGATGGTTTGGATGCCGCCTTGGAAGCGCCAACTTTCAAGAATGTTGAGCCGATAGCCAAAATTCGGGTTTTGGGCAGAATCAGCTTGATTGCAGCCACCCAAAACAAGGTTTCTTCCAAGCTTGGGGAAAACCTGAAAATAATTCTTGATGAAGCTCTGATGCCAACGCCGGATATTGTTCATGTTTATGTTCTTTTGGGGGCCATTTCTTCAAGGTTGGGTGTGGGTTCGGATAGCTGGCAAAAAGCCGCAGAAAGAGTCCCCACAAATTATCCCGAAGCCAAATCTGTAAAAGGATTGCTTCAATATGCAGGATTGATGGCCACCAAGGATGAAGCCTTTACGGTGGAGGATTCCTTGAAGATTGAGCCTTCTACACTAAGTCATTTGCTCGCAATAAGATCAGTGGGAATTGGTGCCAAAGGGCCTGTTCCGTCCCTTGAACAGGCAATTGCAAAGCTCTCGAATCCTGATCGTGCCTTTGGTTTTCTAGGATTATCAATCGGCTTGGTGCCAAAGGCTCTTAAATAAACTCTGATGAATGGGTTTTTACTAGGAATGCTCGCTTATTTTTGGAATAATTGGATAGGGTTTTGATTGTCATACCCGAAGATTTGCAACTCCTCTTTTAAATTTAGGTGAACCATGTTGCGCTTGGCAGCGTTGTTTATCATTTCTGCGATCGTTGGACCTGTTTTGGTTTTTGCCCAGACTGCCCGAGAGCAATTGGATATCCAATTTGTCGAAGGTTTAAGGGCTCGCGGGGATGTGGACCTGGCTTTGGATTATCTAAAAGTTCTGGAAAAGACTTCCTCACCTGAGTTTAAGATTGGGCTTCCATTGGAAATGGCCAAAACCCAGCTTGCCAAGGCAATCGCCGAACAGGATAAATCGCGTCGACAAACCCTGTACCGCGGTGTTATGGAACAGATGAAAAAATTCATAGCTGCTAATCCAGCGAATCCAAGAACAACGGAAGCAAAACTGGATCTTGCAAATTTAAGTCTCCTTCTTGCGAAAACGAATATTTCGGAAATTGCTGCCAATCGAAAAACTGAGGATAAACTTGCAAAGGCTTCCGAGGCCCGAAAACAGATTTTAGACGCACGAAATCAGTTAAAGGGTTTAATTGCTGGGATGAATGCGGATCTTGCAAAATTGCAACCCTCTACCGAACAAAAAAGCCTTTCGGATAAGATTTCTCAAGCCGAACTTGATTACGCTCTGACTTTTTACGACGAGGCTAAAACCATTGTTGATACTGGAAAAGACAAGGATCGGGTGGATCGGGCAAATAAAATCACCGAGGCAAGCAAGGAAATGGAAAAAATAGCCTCCGCAAAGCCGGAATCCGATCCCAACAATTGGAAAGCCAGGGCTTGGTCCGCATTGTTCGTCATGGAGAATGGTGAACCCAAAAAAGCCAGGCCAAAACTTAATGAAATTCTTTTGGCACCGCCCGCAAATAAAGCTGCCAATGATGCGAAAAGGCTTGCGAGGTATTTTTATCTACAAGTTGTTAAAGATGCTCCAGAACCTTCGGAGAAAAATGTTGAGACCATTATTGAAAAAAATGGGCAGGCATGGCTTACAGATTACAAGGGTTATCTAAAAACGCCTGAAAGTTACGGCGTAAGAATGTTGTTGGCAAAAAATTACATCGACCAATACAAAAAGACCCCTGCCACTAATGCTCAATTGAAAACTAACTTTCTTTCCCAAGCCCGAAGGCAGTTAAGCGAAATTGAACAGGCTGAGAATGAGTTCACAGACGAGGCCAGAAATCTCAAATTAAACTTGATGAAAGAACAAGGGGCTTTCTCCAAGAAAGTTTCCGATTTGAAATCCTTTGAAGATTTTTACACAAGAGCCCAATACGAGATCAGCCAGATTGCCGAAGAGGAAGGCAAGGCAACCAATGCTGAAGATTTAGAAAAGAAGCGGAAAGCCAGGACAGATGCAATTTTAGAATCCTTGAAGCTTGGCCTTGATACCAAGGAAGCCAAGGAAACGATGAAAAAAGGTGGTGGGCAAAATCAGTACGAGGTGAATAACGCCCGTGCCATGCTGGCGTTTTATCACTTGAATCAAAAGAATATTGATCAGGCTATTTTGGTGGGAAAACAGTTTGTGATTGATGACCCAAGATCAACTCAGGCAGCCATAACATCCATCTACACGCTTGGTGCCTACGGGCAAAAGATCGCTGAAATGGAAAAAGCTGGTGCCCCTGAAGATAAACTCACCGCAATGAAAAATGAAATGTCGCAGTTTGCCAAAATGATGATGGATCGATGGCCTGGTGAGCCACCTGGAGATAGTGCAAGACATCAAGTCGGATTGTTTTTGGTTAAAGATAAAAAGTACGTGGAAGCCGTAAAACTTATGGAAGTAGTGACCCCGAATTATCATGCTTTTCCATTTTGCATGTATGAACTTGGTAATGCTGCTTTGAACGCGGAGGGCGAGGTTAAGGATGGTTCCTTCCGTGCAAAAGCAGTAAAGGCATTTGAATCCATTGGGACCCCTGAATCCGGGGGGGATCCCAGTGTTGCCAAAGTTTACTTTGTGGCGAAATCCAAGTTGGGAAGTGAATATTACACTCTCAAGAAATTTTCCGAGTTGCAAAAGCTTTCTGAAATACTTCGTGTGGATCTGAATAAGTATCGCCTGGATCTCGACCAGGCCAAGGATGATGAGGTTAGAAAAGCAATCTCCTCCAATCTTGAATCCTTGGGAATGTTTGCATTCTTTGGATTGTCCGCATCATCTTTTGATCAGGGGAAATTTGCAGATGTTTCCAAAACTCTTGATCCAATAGTTGACAAGGCGAGTTCCGGTGCTCTGCCAGAAATAAAAGCAAATCCTCAATTGGGATCCGCTCTTTTCGGGATGGCTTTGAGGGCTAATATCCAAATCGGTGATATTGAAAAATCAAGGAAAGTTTTAAAGGCATTAAGTTACCTTAGTGCAGATGCGGACGCTTCGGGTTCCAATGTATTGCTCCTTCAACTAAATGCCCTGATTAGGGATCAGATTCAGGAACTTAGAAAAAAGAATGATGCCAAGGCGTTGGAGACATCCAAAAAAGGGTTCACCGTTTTGCTGGATGATGTTGTTAAACAGCAGAAGAAGCTTTCCAACGAGCTTATTCGCCTCGTGGCATTGAACTACTCAACCATGGAATTGAATGCAAAAGCGTTGGAACTTCTGAAAAGTGCTGAAAAGCCCAAAGATGATTCCGATCCCAAGGCAAAAGCCCTTTACCAGGGCATCGAATTGCTGATGTTGAAGGAATACCGGATTTTAAAGCAGTTTGATGATGCTAATAAGTTGATGGATAGCGTGATGGGCAATGCTAAAACCCCTGGTTGGGGAGCGAAAAATATTGATGCTTTGCTTGAAAGAATTAGACAATTGGAGGCCCAAGATAAATACGGTAATGCGTCTTCCCAGGCGAATGCGCTAGTCAAACAACTTGTCACAAAATCTGCTTCTGATAACCAAGTTAAAGAGAAATATCTGGAAGCCTACTTTCACACAGTTTACGCCTTGTATAAGTATGGCCTTCAGCAGACTGAGGCGGCAAAAAAAGCATCTTATGTAAATAATGCCGCAACATTGATAAGCAACTTGGTAAATTCAAATCCTGATTTTGGCAGTGTTGATTCCAAGAAGCGATTTGATGACTTGCTCGCGTCGGAAAAAGAATTAAATGATGCTTTCGAGGTTGCGAAAAACCGCAAGCCTGCTCCTGCCGCAACAAATAAGGGAGGGATCAAAAAATGATTTCCTGCTTAAAAAGAATCATCTTCGGGTTTGCTTTTTTATGGATCTTCTGTGTGGGCATTCTTGCTCAAGACTCGGTTAAATACTCCGACAAGGTTGGCAAAAAGGGCGACACGGAGCTAAATGGGAAAATTGAATCAGACAGTGTGAAAGGTTTAACCATCAAAGGCAAGGAAGGAGTCAAGCTGATACCTTCAATTGATATTATCTCCGTTAATTACAACAGTAGTGCCATAAGTTCCATTGAATTGAAGAGTGCTTTAGGGAAGGAGGTTCGCGCATTTCTTCCTAATGTCAAGGATTCCGAAAGATTGAAACTATTGCAGGAAGCGGTCAAGGATATTTCCGACATTGCTCCCAAGGCTAAGTCGGATTCCAGGCTATCTAAATATCTTTCATTTCGTGTTGCCAAAGTAAAATCTGAAATAGCGAAGTTGAATCCTGAAGCTTTTGACGATGCTGTGAAATCTCTTGCGGGTATAGTAGCAGAAAATCCTGATTCCTGGATGACTTTGCAGGCTCTCAAGGCGCAGGCAGACTTGTATGAGGGCAAAGGCGATGTTGATAAGGCATTAAAGTCTTATCAATCTTTAAGCAAACTGCCTGGTGTTCCCCCTGAAGTGAAAATTGACTCCGATTTTCTGGTTCTCAAATTGTTATTTAAGGCGAATCGTTTGACCGAAGCTGAGACAAAGCTGGCAGATGTTGAAAAGACCATTTCTCCTGGTGATCCCAGAAGAGTCCAAGTGGTACTTGTTAAATCTCAGGTGAAATTAGCCAAGGAACAGTTGGATGGGTTGGATAAAGACCTGGCGGATGTCTTGGAAGGAACAGATGAGTCGTTTTCCAGGGCAAAAGCGCTCAATCTTCTTGGGGAATATTATCTCAAGAAAAATCTTCCTGAGCAGGCTTTTTGGCAGTTTTTAAAGGTGGACACTTTATATTCCCAAGACACCGAGGAGCATTCCAAGGCTCTTTTTAATTTGATGTTATTATTTGATAAAACTAGAAATGATCCAATTCGTTCACGGCAAACCAGGGAAAAACTTCTGGAGCCTGCTTATAAAAATACCGAGTATCAAAAGAAAGCTGAAGCATTAAAACAATAGGGTTTAAACAAGGGGCCGTAGCTCAATTGGGAGAGCGCCGCGTTCGCAATGCGGAGGTTGAGGGTTCGATCCCCTTCGGCTCCATTTCTCAAACCTGAATACCAACATTGATTTTCACGAGTTAAAGCTATTTCCCGGCCAAGTGCAGGAATGGAAAGTTGTTTTAATAGCCTTTAAGAAATTCAAGCTTTATTTGGACCCGGAGTTTCTTTTCTTCCAAGTTCCTTGGGTTTGTTGGTCTTATCAACAAAAATGATTTTTGGATCTGGTATTTTTTCTTGTTCTGAGATGAACGAGTAAGTTGCGATTATTATTAAATCTCCCGGGGCGGCAAGATGGGCTGCCGCGCCGTTCACACACACAACCCCGGATCCTCGTTCCCCTGCCATGGCATAGGTGCGAAAACGGCTTCCTCTGGTAACATTCCAGATGTGTACCTCTTCATGGGGCAAAATATCAGCAAGTTCCAATAAGTCTAAATCCAAGGTCAGGCTACCTTCATATTCAAGGTCAGCTTGCGTAACAGTAGCTCTATGAATCTTGGATTTTAATAGACTACGCAATGGCATAATCAATCGCTTTCTTGTTAATCCTTATTTTCAGATTAGTGAAAAAAGCGCTGGTTTGAAGGACTAGTTACTTGCCATCGTAAGGAATGTTGTTGTCGGCAAGATAGCCGATTTTTAAGTCGGATCTAATTTTGTTGGCAGCAGCCGACCAACTTGCAGGACTAGGGAAAGTCACTTCGGATCTACTTTCAATATGACCGTCAAGGAATGACACGGTAGCAGTTCCGCTGGAATGCCTGAAATGAGTGGTTGGCTGTGGGGTTGAACCATTGAAAGTGGCAAAAGGAGCCGCAATGCTGTAGGATTCCTGGGCCACAATTGGATTTGAAAAAGTTGACACCAGAGCTGTGTCTGAAAACGCAAAAGTGCCGGATGTTGAAGAAAAATCGACCATTCTGCGGGTCATGAAAACCGGGTTGGTCCAATTACCGGCATTCCAATAGGTGGTTCCAATGCAGCGATTGTAGCCGTAACCACCAGTGGCATAATTTCCATTGGTATTTATGTACGGAGATTTTACCCTGTCTTTGTCCAAGGCAGGGCATTGGGTTACTTTTGAGTTGTTTTCGTAATAATTTGTCAGAATACCTTTTGTTGAATCCACATTGTTGGCTGTATCCACAAGCCCGAACCAATAAGTGGTGGAATAAGGCCAAACCGATGGACTTGGAGTGGTGTAACTAAGGGGCAGTACCTGAAATGTGCTTTCATAATTCATCACTGCCAAGGTCAGTTGTTTAATATTATTGGAACATTGGATTCTGGTTGCAGCCTCTCTGACTTTCTGGACTGCTGGTAGTAAAAGTCCAATTAGTATTGCAATGATTGCAATCACAACTAAAAGTTCAATCAGTGTAAAAGCAGATTTGGTATGTTGGCCTTTAATCACGGTGCATCCTTACATTTTCAGACATGAACGCAAGGATACGGCAGGCCAGTACCGTAGTACAACACCCGAATGCCTGCGTCCGAAGCATGGGTTCCATATTCAACAGGCAGGTCTTCTGGCTTCCAGTAACTCTCACAGCCTTCCCGTTTTCACAGTGGCAAATTTGTGAGAGACTTTTTCTGGTTACAGCGGCGGCCCCGCAACGGATTTGCACCGTCTTCCCTATTCTCCCTCTCAATCAAACGGATTAGAGGGCACCTGTCAGATCAATATCGTATTTGATCACGAAGTGGGTGGCTACACAAATCCTTTTTAATAAACATTATAAGGGACTTTTTTCCTGTTTGATATTTCCTCCAACCATGACCAACTCCGCTCTTCCTTTTACTTTCCATCCTGCAAAAGGGCAGTTTCTGCTTTTTGATTTGAATTTTGTGGGGTCAATTGTCCAATCTTTGGCAGGGTCGATCACAATAACATCCGCAAACGCGTTTTGCTTTAAAGTGCCACGGTCTATCCCCAGCACCTTTGCGGGATTTATGGTCATTTTCTCGATCATTTGCGACCAGGTTAACACTTTTGGTAGGATCAATGCCTTAATGCAAATGGGCAAAAATGTTTCCAGCCCGATGATGCCATTGGGTGCTTGGTCTAGTTCCCGCATTTTCTTTTCAGGCGCGTGCGGTGCATGATCTGTCGCAAGAACTTCCAAAGTATTGTCGCGCAATCCTTCTAGAATCGCCTCAACATCTGATTGGGTTCGCAAAGGCGGTGACATTTTGTAGTTACTGTCAAAAGTTCTCAGGCATTCATCAGTAAGTGTGAAATGGTGGGGGCAGGCTTCCCCTGAAATCCGAATCCCTTTCTTCTTCCCTTGTCGAATAAGTTCCACGCCTCCTTTGGAGGATACATGAAGAATGTGGGCTCTTGCGCCTGTGATTTCAGCAAGTGCGATTTCACGATAAATCATGATTTCTTCGGCTGCTGCCGGAAGTCCTCGCAGGCCTAACCTCATACTTTCAAAGCCCTCGTTCATCACCCCTCCCCGGGTTAAATCAAGGTCTTCAGAGTGGCTAAGAATGGCCTTGTCGAATCCTTTACAGTATTCCATGGCTCGTCGCATGATTTCCGCACTTACAACGGGCGAACCATCATCGGTGAAAGCCACTGCCCCACCATTTACCAGGCCACCAATTTCTGCCAGTTCTTTTCCTTCTCTTCCCTTGGTGATTGCGCCAATGGGGAAAACATTTGCATTCCCTGCTCTTTTGGCTTGTAAGATCACGAATTCAGCGGCAGCTTGGGTATCCAGAGCGGGCTCAGTGTTTGGCATGCAGGCCACCGAGGTAACCCCACCAGCAATTGCTGAGCTTGTTCCGGTGGCAATGGTTTCGTCTTCCTCCCTTCCTGGTTCACGGAGGTGAACATGCATGTCAATCAATCCTGGGCATACTATCTGATTGGTAGCATCGATAATTCTGTCTGCATTTGGTGCCAGGTTTTGGCCTATTCCCAGAATTCTTTCCCCTTGAATCCAAAGATCTGAAATCGCATCGATTGCCTGGGAGGGGTCAATAATTCTGCCGTTTTTAATGCAAATTGTTGCCATTGTTGGGTTTCCGTTTGATGTTGGTTGAGATTTTATCTTCCGCGTGCCTTATGCAGAAATTGTATCAAAGGGTGCGATAGGTGCACTTAATAACCCTATTTCAGGAAAAGAATGCTATGCTTGAAATAATAGTATACAAATGTATATTTGTACATAAGGTGAGGTGGAAATGGCTGCGGCTTTGCTGAATCATTCCTGGTTTTCTTTACTTGAAGGGGTATCCAGTATTCCTTTTTTGCTGGGGCGTGCCGCGGCTCTTGGTTATCGCTCGTTTGCCCTGACGGATTCAAACAATCTTTTGGGGGTTATTCCATTTGTCAAAAATGCCAAAGCCCTTGGGATGAAGCCTTTGGTGGGGGCGCACCTTTCTTTCGATCAGCATCAATGCGTTGCCTTGGTGGAGAATTGCAAAGGCTACCGAAATCTTTGTTCCTTTCTTTCCCAACTTCATCTGGGCAAGGTGCATGATGCATGCGAGCTTTTGGTGCAAAAGTCTGAGGGGATTCACTTGGTGGTAGGCAATCCGCTTTTGCTTTCAAAATTACATGGCATGTTCATGGGCAGGATATGGGCCGGGTTGGATCGATCCAGGGAAACGCGGTTAAATCGGCGTCATCGTGAACTTTTGGAATTGGCGCAAAAACTTGATGTGAAGCCCCTTGCTTTGCACGCCTGTTATTTTGCGTCCGCCCTTGATTACAAGACATATCATCTTGTTTCAGCTTTGCGACAGTCTTGCCTGCTTGAAAGGGTTCAGGCTGGGCGGGTTGGTGTCGAAAATCATCTTCCGGACCCTGCAATGGTTAAGCAACGATTTCAAGATTTGCCCGAAGCATGGCTTAACACCTGCAATTTTCCCAATTTACTGGCAGATGATGTGATTCCCAACGAGATGGTTTTACCTTCTCCTTTGGAATCTTGCGGCATGCATGCAAGCGAACATTTGAGAAAGCTTTGCGAGAGTGGCCTGCACCGTCTTGGAATCGGCAGAAAAAAAGATGTGAAGGCTCGCATGGAGGAAGAGTTGCGAGTTATCGGCAAACGAGGCTTGGATGGCTATTTTCTTACCGTCAGGGAAATTGTCGGAATAGCCAATCAAAGGAATTATTCCATGGCCTTGCGTGGTTCCGCTGGTAACTCACTGGTTTGTTATTTATTGGGCATCACCAATGTGGATCCTCTTTATCATGGCCTTGCCTTTGAGAGATTCCTGCATGATGGCCGTATTGATTTACCCGACATAGATCTTGATTTTGATTGGAAAGTTCGGGATGCCTTGATTGACGAGGTTATCCGCGGGCGTGGTTCGGAATACTGTGCCAGAATAAGCTCGCATCTTTATTTACAACCGAAATCCGCCTTTCGTGAATCTGCCAGGGTACATGGGCTTTCAGATACCCAGATAAGTTTGCTGGGGCCACAAATGGAAGTTCGCCTGGAGGAATTTGTGGGTTCTACAAAAGTTCCCCGCATGGAATCAACCTTCAAATCACCCATTCCAAAAATGCAGTTGCAGGAAGTCCTTCGGGATGCAGGAAGATTAAGCGGCAGGCCCCATCATTTGTCGATTCACCCCGGCGGCATTGTGATAACTCCACGGCCAATTGAGGAATATGTTCCTTTGCAGTGGTCTGCCAAGGGGGTTGTTGTGACACAATTTGAAAAGGATGCCATCGAAGAAATCGGCTTGGTGAAGATCGATTTGCTGGGGAATCGCGCCCTGGCAAATGTTGATGAGGCAATGCGCGCCGCTGGCTTGAGCGGGGAAGATATAAACATTTTTCCAAAAGATCACGAAACAGCAGAGCTTGTAAGTCGTGGTGACACGCTTGGGGTAAACCAAATGGAATCACCCGGCATGAGGCATTTGCTGATACAGATGCAGGCTTCGGGTTTGAACGATGTTATTCAGTCGCTGGCGCTCATTCGCCCCGGTGCGGCGTCCATTGGCATGAAGGAAAGGTTTATTCGCCGGCGCAGAAAGCTTGAACCTGTTCCGGAGTTTCATGATGCTATCGCCGGTGTTCTTGGTGACAATGAGTTCATGTTGCTTTATGAGGACGATTGTCAGAAATTGATGCAGGCAATAGCTGGCATGGATGCCCGGCAGGCGGATTTGTTTCGCAAGAAGGTTTCCAAGTCAAAAAGTTCTGAAGATTTAACCAGCTTGAAAGACGAGTTTTTTACTCGCTGTCATGGGAGGGGATTACCTGAAAAGCTGTTGCATGATTTGTGGTTGCAGGTGTCCAAGTTTAACCGTTATTCCTTTTGCAAAAGCCATGCTGTCAGCTACGGATTGATCGCGTGGAAAGCCGCATGGTTCAAAGCCCATCATCCGCGGGCGTTTTGGATTGCTGCGCTGAACAATAATCAAGGTATGTATCCGCACTGGGTTTATTTGGAGGCGATTCGCGCGGCAGGCATTGGCCTTCTTTCCCCGTGTGTTAATCGTTCTGTGTCGGGCTTTGCCGTTGAGAATGATCGATTGCGGGTTGGCTTGCGATTTGTGCGCGGACTATCAGAAAGCTTTTTGGCCGATTTGTTGGAGGATAGGAGGCTGGGTGGTGCGTACGCAAGCCTGCCAGATTTGGTGATGCGACTTAATCCTTCTGAAGAAGGTCTTTGGGCTTTGATAAGTTCAGGCGCCTGCGATGGGTTCGGTCTGTCCAGGCAGCAGTTGTTTCTTCAATGTCATGCAGGTATTGGTCGCCTTGGTGGAGAGCTTTTTGGCACATTCGGTGGGCATGTTTGGAAGTCTTCATCTCAAAATCCTAGGCAGCAATCACTTGACGAGTGGATGACCATGGGTTTTTCTGTGTCCCAACCTTTATTTTGGGTTCTGGCACCGGAAATGATTCCTGAAAGAGTGGTTAGCGTTGAGATGGAGCATAGAAAAGGCCAGGAAATAACAGTTGCGGGCCTTGTGGCCACATCCCGAAGAACAACCACTGAATCTGGGGAGTTTATGCAATTCATCACCCTTGTTGATGAAAAAGGTATGTGTGATCTGGTTTTGTTTCCTTCCATTTGCAAAGTACTGCCACATGTTGGAATTGGCCCTTACAAGGCTCGGGGGATTGTGGAAGAACATCATGGGGTTTTGGTGTTGAAGGTGAATAGAATAATGGACATGAGGAAAAATAACGGGCCAACGGAAGTTTTGGATACCCAAGAGAATTATTCTTGAAGAATAACCCTGAAAAAATTTTTGCAGCAAGATGGGCATTACCCATAACAACACCACCCATTGAATGGGCACGGATACTGGTGCGAAAAGGGAAAATAGAAGAAATTAAAAGTGGCAAACCCGAACCTTTGGATATCAACCTTGGTACGGCCATAATAACCCCAGCATTGGTGAACGCGCACACCCATTTGGATCTTTCCGGATTTCAGCAAAGGTTTTCCAGGGGAATAGATTTCATTTCATGGGTCGAACAAGTGATTGAATACAGATCCAAACGCGATGAAGTTTCCATTTTGAAGGACATACAGCAGGGAATCGATCAATCTCTTCGACATGGGGTTGGTTTGGTTGGGGATATTTCTGGCGTAGGCCTTTCCCGAAATGTGCTGAAAGAATCCAAATTAGCCGCTGTGGTTTATTTTGAATTGCTGGGGTTAAAGGAAGCCCGCGGGGATTTTTTCTGGAAAAGCTTCCAAGATTGGTTGAGGACCGGTGTTGATAGCGAAAAACTTAAACACGGGGTAAGCCCTCATGCGCCTTATAGCGTAAGCAAGGATTTGTTCATTAAGAGTGTTCAATCGGGGTTGCCCCTTCAGATGCATTTTGCGGAAACATTTCTCGAGATGGAATTGGTTGAAAGTCGAAACGGTCGGTTTCGAAAATGGTTGGAATCGAGAGACGTCTTTGAGGAAACAAGATTAGTGGAGTCTCATCAAATTATTTTTGATTCGTTGAGCAGATTAAATCTTGGTGCCCTGGTTCATGGAACCCGCTGGAATGGCTTTGAGGTGAAATCCAATCTCATTTTCTGTCCAAGAACGGCGGCACTGTTTGATCAGGGTAAGCATCCTTACGAAGAAATGCGGAAGTCCGGTTGGAAGATTGCTCTTGGAACCGATGGTCTTGCCTCGAATCCTGATTTAAGTGTTTTAAATGAGGCGAGGTTTTTGAAAAGGGAAAACCCTTCATTAAATTCAAACGAACTCTTGAGAATGATATCAATAAATGGTGCTGAAATTCTTGGAATGGAAAATCAATTTGGGAGTTTGGCTAAAGGTAAAAATGCCAGTTTCTCTATTTTTTCATGTGAAGATTGTGATGATACTTTGCCTGAAGATTTTCTTCTAAGCAGTGATGCATGTTGTTCAGGTATGGTGGTTGATGGTGAATTCGTTTTTTAACCCGTCCAATTCAAATTCGGAGAAATCCAGGAATGGAAGTTCAAGGTCAAGGAAGAACAGCAAAAGGATATTTGATGTTGGTCCTTCATGCGCATCTTCCATTTGTCAAGCACCCTGAATATTCACAATGCCTGGAAGAGTCATGGTTATTTGAGGCTATGGCGGAGTGCTATATACCCCTATTGCTTATGATGGACCGCCTAGAAGGGGAAAAAGTCCCTTGGAAGCTGACAATGACCATCAGTCCAACCCTTTCCTCCATGCTATCTGATGACTTATTACAAGAAAGATTTTTGAAATATCTCGAAAACCTTGAGAGGCTTGTATTGAAGGAATTGGAAAGAACCCGGTGGGAACCTGAATTTCATAAGCTTGCGAATTTTTATCATCAGCGACTGCGTATTTTAAGGGAACATTATTTCCAGATGGATTGTAACTTGTTGAAAGGGTTTCGGCGGCATTATCAAACGGGAAATCTGGAGTTGATCACTTGTTCAGCAACCCATGCTTTTTTGCCATTTCATCAAAATGATTTGGAAAGCATCAATGCCCAACTTCAATTGGGAATACAAGAATTTGAAAACCAATTTCGCAAAAAGCCGAAGGGTATTTGGCTGCCGGAATGTGGTTATTTTCCTGGCTTGGAGTCCGTTCTGGAAAAGTCAGGCATTGAATACTTTTTTGTGGACACCCATGGAATTGTGTTTTCCGAACCAAGGCCAAGGTATGGGGTTTATGCTCCTCTTTTGTGCCGGAATTCCAATGTAAAAGCTTTTGCCAGAGATTCGGAGTGTAGCAGGCAGGTGTGGAGTTCTGTAGAAGGATACCCGGGTGATTACGCTTATCGTGATTTTTATTCCGATATAGGATTTGAGCTGGATTATGAATACCTGAAACCGCACCTGCATCCATTGGGTGTGCGGACCATGACGGGTTTAAAATACAGAAGAGTTACTGGTGCCTCTGCCATTAAAAAACCCTACCAAAGGGAAGTTGCCATTCAAAAAGCCGGACAACATGCCAGCCATTTTGTGAATGCAAGGCAGCAGCAAGCTGAATGGCTTGAAGATGCCATGGATGGAACACTCCCATTGTTTGTGGCACCCTATGACGCAGAGTTATTTGGTCATTGGTGGTTCGAAGGTCCGGAATGGATTGAATGTGTAATCAGAAACTGTCAGCCCTCAAAAAGTTCAATTCATCTAACGAACTATCCTGATTATTCAAATAACATTCCATTGAAGCAAATTGGAACAATACCCTACTCAAGTTGGGGCCAAAATGGTTATGGTGAGGTATGGTTAGATCCTTCAAATGACTGGATTTACTTTCACTTGCAACAATGTGCCACGGAAGTTTGGCAAATTTGCAAAAACAATAAGGGGGCTGTTGGGCAAAGGAAAAAGGCACTTAATCAATTGATTCGGGAACTTTTACTGGCGCAATCAAGTGACTGGCCTTTTATTTTAAAGGCCAATACTGTTCCCCAATATGCCACTAAAAGGTTGGAGACCCACATTTTAAATTCGCAAAAGCTGATCAAGCAAATTGCTCAAAATCAGATTGATGCATTAGAGTTGGCCGATATGGAACGCGCCAATGGCCTTTTCCCATACATGGATTTTGAAAAGCTTTCATATGCTATAGAGTTTTTAAATATTCTATGACTGCAAGCCGTTCATCTTCTCGAAGTGAGTCTCCATAGGTATGACCACTGTTGGACTGACCTGGATTTTTAGTGTCATACCATAATCTTTTGATTTTAATATTTCGCAAGCTTTCGTAGTCAGACCTTTTGGTCGTGTTAAAAATCCATCCAAGTGACTTTTGGTCTAAATCTTCAAGCCGATTTTCAAAGCTTCTGCTAAAAATTTCAGGTCTTTCGCTTGATTTTAAAATTTGATAAATCGTGGGAACTGATCCGTTGTGAAGATAAGGGGAAGTTGCCCAAATTCCATCAAGCGGGGGGGCTTGGTATCCAGAAGTTTCCATGGCTTTGAAGCCATCACCAATCCAACCTTCTTTTTCCTTGGAAAACCAAGATGAGTTATAAAATTTCCCAAACTCTTTGCTGATGCCATGAAATCTCAGAGGATCCGTTCCTATTTCAGGGAGTGGAATAACCTTGTTGGGGTATGTCCAGGATTCCCCGTAAGTGCCATGACATCTGGAACACCGATCTTCAAAAAGGGTTCGGCCTTTGGCGGCTAAATCCTGCTTGATTGGATGGGGGTATTTGGGCGGTTGAATCGAAAGGATATAAGACTGAAGTTTGGAAAAATTTTTCTCCACTTCATGGAAGTGATTGGGGCCATGGATGGGGCTCATCATAAATTGCATCAAGGATCTTACAGACCTGGCATCTGCGCCCCCGGTGGCATACATGGTTTTTTTCTTTTTAAGAAGCCACCATGCTGGAACATCCTCGTAGAGGGTGTCGTTAAGCCCAAGATTTGTCCAGGGAGTTCGTAAAGAAAGATCCGGGTTGCGAAATCCAATCAAGAAAACAGAAATGGCACCGGCCTCATTGGTTCCTTTGGTATTTCCAAAGCGTATTGTTGGGGCGCCCTGCCTGCCTTCAGCAGAATGCATGTCTTCAAAAAATGATTGCAAATCCAAGGAGGAGTTTCCCATGCCAAGGTATGCGGAATCTCCAAGTTTGCCGGAGTGGCATATCAAACAATCCAAGGCGATCCCTTTTACCTTTCCAAAAGTAAAAGGAACGGTCGCAAGTTTTAGACCAAGAGGTATTCCCTGGTTGTCGAAAGGTGCTTCAAGCAATCCGTATCTTTTCCAGAATTCCCTCTTGTTTTCCGATACTGAGGGGGGATTTTGCAATCCCCACTGTTGGTAAAGATTGTTCCAAGCCTTCAAAGAAAAAGTGGGGGAGTTGAAAGACGGAGATGATAAATATTCGAATCCAACCTTGGAAGGTTCGGCTTGAAAAAACAAAATTAAACAAAGAAGATTTAACATACATTATTATTAGTGAAGTTCATGGAATGCTTGTTAATTCAGGAGATGCTTTAACCGTGGCACACCTTAATTTTGCGCTTCTACTTCTCGGATTTGAAGATATTTCCCCGTAACAAGGTCTTACCGGTTCTGGAGTTATA
>JBEGQX010000171.1:0-7055 GCA_041180805.1 Planctomycetota bacterium | reverse complement strand
GGAAAATTCTAAAGGATTTCGGGGTAAGCCTTAGCCCCTTACCATCCTTCTCAATACCCTGGCTTTCCTGAATTGCTTTTAAATATTCTTGTATCTGCTTTTGGATATCATCAAGTTTTTCAATCTCCTGCATACCAACAAATTCAGAGAGTTCTTCAAGATCTACCAATGCTAGCTGGGCATTCTGAAGGGCATCCTTTAACTGCTGAAGTAATTTGTCAATTTTTTCAAGTTCCATCTTGATCATCAGAGCTTCTTCCACGGACATACCCTGATTGCCTGTGAAAGAATATTTTGCCGCAAGCTCATCAATTTGATATTTTTCGCCAAGCCTCTCAATTGCTTCCAATATTTTCACCGACTGATCAGATTTTTCCCCACCGGCCTGATACCAAATAGACTCCAAGAGAACAAGTTGCTCTTCCGAGAATGCTTTCTGAAAATCCTTTCCCAAGGCGCCGGGCAATTTAACTTTTTTCTGGGTTTTCTTGTAAGCCGAGAGGGCTTCTTTTTGGACAGTTTCTGTCTCGTAAGTTTCTAAAATCTTTTTTTTACGCTCTTCCAGAATATCCATCAACCTTTCCATGGAAGGACCAAATCCTTGAATTTGGCTTGGATCTATCCTGATGGCATTCGCAAGCTGCTCCTCGGTAAAGTTTCTTGTGGTACCGTAACGAAGCATGTGTTCAAAGGCGGGGGACACCGCATCAGCGGGAGGTGCATTTGGGCTTGGGAACTGCACGGGGTCATACTTAAGATAAGTGTGAATTATACCGCCGGATTGATTAGGGTTATCACTCATTATTCACCAAGGTTATACCTCGTAGCTAATTCGCCCATGTTTTTGTGATCTCGAGATCCGGTCTGAGGCATGGAGCCCTGCCAGAACAAATTCCATGCACGAGGCGCGAACCCCATCACTTTCACTCGGGTTTACTTCAAATGCTTTTTCCCAAGCCTTGGGAATTACCTTCATACGCTGGGCATAATTGCTGGAGGGCAGCATATCACCAACTTCAATTTTTACACCTTTTCCGAAAACAGAAACGATATCATCCAATCCATTTTGATCCAGGTATTCCTTAAATACTGTGTTTACGGCATCCGCCACCAATGCATCCAGAACCTGTTTTTCTGAAATCTGGTGGCTACCCATTAAATCGAGCTCCAACTTTCCCAAGGCGGAGGAATATAAGTGCCCCAGATCGCTTATTCGGGGAACCGCCGGTTTTTCACCCAAAACTACAGCACGCCTCCTGGCACTGGCTATCATTGTGCGGTAATTTGCGATGGAAAACCTCGCGCTGACACCACTTTGCTGGTCAACATATTTTGATTTCCGTCCGCTGCGACTGATCTGTTCCACAATTTCTTTCATGAAGCGCGGTACCTTCACGGGGTATTCACCTTCAAGGTCCATCCCGGCTTCCTGCTCCATGATTTCAATCCCCACATCCCTGTCCAAAGGATAATGGGTTTGGATCAGAGACCCAATTCGATCTTTCAACTGAGGAATCACCTTGCCACTGCGATTGTAGGTGGCAGGGTTTGCGGAAAAAAGCACAAGAATGTCGATGTCGAACTTGATGGGGAACCCACGAATTTGAACATCTCTTTCCTCGAGAATGTTGAACATTCCCACCTGCACCAACTCATCGAGTTCCGGTATTTCATTCATCGCAAAAATACCACGGTGCATTCTTGGGATAAGTCCAAGAAAAAGTGCCTCCTCTGCGGACATACTTACGCCACTTACCAATTTACCGGGATCAATTTCACCGATCACATCAGCAAATTTGGTTCCGGGGGCAAGTCTTTCCGCATATCGATCTTCTTTTTTCCACCAACCTATGCGAATCTCGTTTTCAGGGATTTCAGCTATAATTTTTTTCCCGGCAAGGGTAATGGGGGCTAGTGGATCCTCATGAACCATGCAAGAGGGATCATCCAAATATGGTATTTCGTCATCAAGAAAATCCACCAAAGACCTCATCAACCTGCTTTTAGCCTGCCCCTTTTCACCGAGAAATAAGATGTCGTGACCTGCCAAAATCGCGAGCTGAATCTCGGGCAAAACAGTATTTTCGTATCCAAGTATCCCGGGAAACAACGGAACACCATCGGAAATTTTCTTCAAAAGGTTGTCAGCTATCTCCTTTTTGACCGATTTGGACTTCCAACCGGAAGCCTTGAGTTCTGCTAAATTTTTTGGCAAGGATTGGTTTTTCATCGGCTCTTCCGATTTTTTCAGAGAATTATCAAAACTACCGCTTTAATATTGTAAGTAAGAAAGTCTGGCACAATCCATGATTCCGTGCCTATTTTAAAGAGTTTCACAATCCATGGTATCAAGCAGTTTCGAGGAAGAATTAAAATTACTGGAACCCAGGATGGTTCTTGTTCCAAGTCGTGTTATTTCAAAAATCATTCAAAAACAACGAAACCTTTCAACCCTTGAAAGCCTTATTCCCGGAAATATCCCCAAGGTCTCCTCATGCTGGACAGACTCTGAAACTGTTTCCTCACTGTCCCAAGAACTGGAATTTGACCTAAAGGCAGACCAATTGCCATTTGGCAAAATCCTTTTGCTGGCAAAACCAGAAACAGAAAAAACCTCTGACAAAAAAGATATACGCATCTACTACTGGCGCACGCTATTTAAAGCAAAAATTCGCCTTACTTTTCTTGAATATTCAGAAAAGAAAAACGCCTTAAATTGGATTCATGCAAGAATTCACGATATAGGACCTGATATTTTTCATGAGGCGATTCTGGTCCTTGAACAAGACCAGAAAATCCGAAAGTCAGATCCCATTGAAATTAAATACATGGAGTTTTGTGCGAGTTTCCTGGATTTGTTCTATTTCAGTGAAAATCTGCTTGGAAACACTTTTCCATCCATTCGATTTCCGAACCAAGTTCTGGAAATATTGCGCAGCGAAATTCCAGACATTGAAATATTCCAATCCACCCGGCTTAAAGATTCACCTTTCCCGGAACCAGTGCCTGAAAATCATGCCGAGGAATCCAGAGATTACTTCAGAAGATTGTGCACACTTGCCGAAAAAGAATCTCAACTAAATAGACCAGTTGCCGCTGCAATTCTTTGGACTCAGGCCAATCGAGTTGCCCCGGCGGAATTAGCCGGTGAAATTCGTGAAAAATCATTGCTTGAAATCCGTAATCTTGCAGTTAGGTTGCAACTTGCCCTGGGTTTTCCCTTGGATGAAGTGGAGACATGGATCTCGGCACTTAACCCGCTTTTAGACAAAGCCGACCAGGGGTTCACCCCAATCGAAGCAAGGTTGCTGCAGGAATTGCAATTCGCTTGCGAAGACCACGAACAGGAATTATTTCGAATTAACACGGTGGGTTGGTTATTCTCCCTGGGAAAAGTTCCTCTTAAAAAACCCATCCCTTACCAGCGTGCCATTCAAATTTATCACCGTATTCGTAACGCTGGTCACCAGTCCATCACCACCCGACTTGGGGTTTCCGAACGGAAAAAGCTGGAAAACCTATTACTGGACGCAGCCAGAAAGAATGAACAAAACCTTCGCAAACTTTTGGGCCCGCTGATTTTCAGAACACTTAAAGAATCTGGTTTCGAAGGGGAAGGAATTCTTGGAACCATTTCTTTTGAAAGACTCATAGATGAATTCCTGGACAAACTTTTGGACCAAGGATATCTGAGTTATTCCGAACTGAGGGACCTTATATCAAGAAATTTTCTAAAAATGGAGGACATCCCAAACGCCAGGGCTTTTTTTGCAGGAGATTCCTTATTAAAGCTTGACAGAAAACTGGCTGCAGAATTGGAGGGGGTTTACACCAGTTCGGATTTCTACCAACGATGGTTGGAAAAATTCACAGCGCTAAACTTTGGCACCTCCTGGGGGCGAATAATAACAAGATTCATAACATTGCCCATCGGCTCAGCTTTCCTGATCGTGGAAGCTTTGGATGTAATTGCTTCCAGGTTATTTTCCATTTCAATGCCATCTTTTACAAATTATGCCCTAATCATGGGAATTTCCCTTTTGGTGTTTGGTTTGATAAATAATGCCTCTTTGCGAATTACCCTTAGCGCAATAATTTCAAAGTCGTGGGATATAAGCCGGCTTTTATTTTTCGAAATTCCAGGAAAATTGATCGCTTGGGCGCCATTTCAAAAACTGTGGAAAAGCCTTCCTGTACAACTCTTAATTTCTCTTGTTGTAAAACCCCTGATTTTCACAGAAGCAATCGTTATTTGGCTGCCTAAAGCCAACCGAACCAACACCATACATATTCTTTTATTCATAACGTTCACGATCTTGGTAAATTCCAGGCTGGGTAGAAACCTTGCAGAATTTACCCGCCTGGCATTTATTGAATTCATACGCCTTGTCAAAGACGGGCTTTTTACCCTAATTTTTCAGGTAGCTGTTCAAAGTTTCAAAAAACTGATTTCCCTGCTTGAATCAGCCATGTATTGGATAAATGACTGGCTAAAATTGCGGGGCAAACCCTCAGTTTGGCATATTACTCTTCGGGTAATATTGGGGGCACTATGGGCGCCATTCGCACTTTTTCTTAGGTTCTACACACTTGTACTTATTGAACCTGGAATAAATCCCATCAAATTTCCAATTTCCTCGATCGCTGCCAAATTTGTTTATCCCATCATCGTTCCGATGAACAGTCAGCTTGTGGCATTTTGTGAACCGATTTTTGGGCAATTTCTCTCCAACCTTTTCATTTCAACCACTATTTTTTTCCTTCCGGACGTATTCGGATTTCTTGTCTGGGAAACCAAAGAGAACTGGGGTCTTTTTCAGGCTAATCGATCGAAATCCCTTACCCCGGTTGCGGTGGGCCCCCATGGTGAAACCATACCTCAACTTTTAAAATCCGGTTTTCATTCTGGAACAATCCCCAAATTATTCAAAAAGCTTAGACATGCGGAACTGGACGCACAAACCACAAACGACTGGAGAATTTCAAGATCTTTAAGACAAGACCTTAAAGAGATCAAAGAAAAAGTTGCCCGGTTTCTGGAGCGAGATTTTCTTTCCAGACTCCAACTTGGAAAGATTGCCGCCCTTAATTTTCGAATTGGCGAGATTTTTGTGGGACTTAACAAAATCCAAGTGGAGTTGGTTGCTTTTGGCGCTGATGGCTATTCAACCGCAACCATCCAGTTTGAGAACATCAATGGTTGGCTGATGGGTGGCATCCACTTGCCCGGTGGAATTCAAACCAAAAATGAAGAAGAAAGAAAGCTTCTAAGACTTTGCGTTGCGGCATTATTCAAATTTGCAGGTATAGAAATTTCTCGCGAGCAATTGGAAAATTGTCTGCCATCATGGACCACAGAATGGCAGCTTTCCGAAAAGGGAATCGATTTCTTAAAAAATGATGGCACAAAGCTATCAGCAGGAATTCCAAGGAATGACATCCCAATTAAGATCTTCGCAGGAAACACCAGCTATCCCCCTATGCCCTCCATGGATGGACGAAGAGCCTTTTTTTTCAAGATGGATTTACCCTGGTTAGATTTGGCAAACGGATTAGAGTGCGCATCCGCGCATCTTCCAATTCCAACTATTTATCAAGCGGAGACCGAACCAGATTTGCTAGGGGAGTACGGGCTCAAATTAAAAATGCAGACCCAAAGTTCAGGATATAGTTATGATCAAATTCTAGACTCTCAAAACCAGAGCTCTATTTTGTAGCCTGCCATTCCAAACCCAAGGCGGTAAACTTTTCCCTTTTGGCCATTACTTCCCAAGGACTTCCAGGCACCGCTTTAGCTAGTTTTTCGAGGATGCCATTCGATTCTTTGGCTAGCTTCTTGCCAGCACTATCACCTTGAAGCTTAATAGTCGATGCCAGCTTCCATCCGCCATGAATTTTTGGATCGTGAGCAGGCAATTCCTTGCGCATCTGTCCCAAAGCTGATTGATATTCATAAAGATAGGCAACCTGAGCTTCCAATCTTGCTAGCACAAAGTCATAGTTTGCCTGCCAGCGCTTTGATTCCTCGTCCTTTTTCTCCTCTAATTTCTTTAAGGCATCCAAGGCTTCTGTCAGACCAAGCATCATAAGGGCCACTTCCTTTTCATCTTTCTCAATCCCAGCCTTGAAAGTGTTCTCATTTCCGGGAACCCTGTACCCATCCTTCAGAACATTTAAATTCACTTTTATTTTGTTTCTGGTGGCAACCACAGTAGCCTTGATATCGGCTGGAAGCTCCTTGTCATCCACACTGGAAATCGCCCAAAGCTCAACCCTGGCTTGTTTAACTGCTTTTTGCAATTCGGTCTCGGGTTCGTTTGATACTGCATAATCCTTGATAAATTTATCTGGCACCGGAGGCAGATATTCGAATTTGATACTGCTATCTGCGTTTGTAGCTTTTACAGGGGGAGTGCTGATTTCTTCAAAAACAGTCTTCATAAACTTAACACTTTCCGGATTAGCCTTGGGCGCCCCGGCAATTTTTATTTTTTCGGGAAACTTTTCAGCGGGATCATACTCGGCACCATTATCCTTGATACTTCCAAATATTTTCGGCACCTGCTTAAACCCCTGCTCGGCAACCACTTCGCCAACACGCTTTTTGATAGACTCAAAAATTTCCTCCACCGGAATACCATCGGATACCTTTTGAATTTTTCCCTGTATACCTTTTTGCATGACAGTATAAAAAGCATCCATAAAAACCCCCAGGGGTTCTCCATCTGTCTCCATGGACCTTTGGTCAACGGAACATGCGGTAATCACTTGGACGCCTTCGGGAACAGCTTTGATAACTTCTTCCATCTTGGAACTCATCGGGTCTCCACCCGGGCGTTCAAAACCTTGCGCGGGGTTATACCTGCAAACATCCAACACAAGTAATTTCTGACGGGCAGGACATTCCTTCAACTCCTTGTACAGCCACTCAAGGGGAATCAAGCCTGCAGGTGCGGTAAGGTCTCCCTCTATGGGTGCAAGGTAAACTTTTCCATCATTCTCAACGGCATGTCCGATGAATACCAACATCACCCGATCTTGCTTGCGACTGGTTT
>JBEGQX010000170.1:0-23360 GCA_041180805.1 Planctomycetota bacterium | reverse complement strand
ATTAATTTGGTATGACTGTTTTGCTTTAGTAAGTTGATCAGGTTTCTGCGATTGCGGTGATCCAGAAATTGTGATGGTTCATCCAGTAATAAAATATCCGGGTTCATTGCCAGAAGGCCAGCCAAGGCGACGCGTCGCTTCTCGCCACCGGATAGCTGGTGAGGCGGACGGTCTTTTTTCTCAAGCATGCCAGTGAAATTCAGTGCCTCTAGCGCGCTCTGGTTTGCGTCTGCGATGCTGGCGCCATGGTTTCGGGGTCCAAAAGCCACATCCTCAAGCACCGTGGGGCAGAAAAGCTGGTCATCGCTATCCTGAAAGAGCAGGGCGGCTCTGGAGGCCAGCAGTCTGCGATTTTCTTTCCTTAAACCGTCGATTTCCCCAACTTGGAACTTGCTTGCCTCGAAGGAAACCAAGCCTGCAAGGCAAAGAAAAAGGCTGCTCTTTCCGGCGCCATTTGGCCCCAGGATTGCAACAGATTCCCCTGCCGCTATCTGCAGGTCAAGACCCCTTAAAGATGGGGTGCCATCCGCATACTTATGAGCAAGTCCTTTTATATCAATCAAGTTTGGAGAGGCTGTCATAACCACCCTGCTTGTTCCAGAAGAATTCCCAGGCTGACTATCCCGCTGGTTGCCAGAAGTAGCAGAATTTCCCTCCAGGTGGTGATGGGTTGGCTTTGTATGGGAAAATCGCCCTGAAAACCCCTGGAAAGAATGGCATGATGCAATCGCTCGGTTTTGTCGAGCGATCGAACCAAAAGGTTGGCGCAAAGGCGTGCTGTGCTTGACCAGGATAACGCGCTTGCAGATGTTGTTTGGCCACGGGCTTTGAGTGCCACCCTCATGCGCTTGAATTCCTTTTGAACAGTTTCGATTTGTTCACAACCCATCCAGAAAATGGAAGTGATCGACCGTCCCAGACCAAGTTGCCTAGCCCCCGCTGCCATCTCATAAAAACTTGTACTGCCCACCCAGGCCAGTGCCAGCGCACTGATCGCCAATCCTCTCAGGAAAATTACCGAGCTGGTATGCAGGGATTCTTTGCTGATGGTCAGCCAACCGAGATCCCAAATAGGTTCTCCACGAATAAGGAACAAGCCGGGAATGACAAACAGCAGGATTCCGCCGGTAATCCATGCCATGCGGGGAACATACCATGGATAATCACGCCAGGTGATTGCCAAGAGTAGAAGCGAGTAAATGCAGCAGGCGGCAAGAGTTGTGGTGTTCTGGTAAAAGGCAACTAAAAACATGGCGAGCAGAAAGCTGATGGATCTCCAGCGGGCATCTATACCCCGAAGAAGTGATTTTGAATGATCCGGTGTTGGAAATGCCAGTGCCATGAAACCTGAATTCCTGCCCTCAAAGCGATAGAGAAATATTGTACTTGGAAATTCAGGGAATGGAGTTGGCTATTTGACCACATTTTCTTGCAAAGGGGTTGAAACCATTTACAATCCTTCAAGGCTTGTATCTACTTTCCCAACGCAGCCACTCCCATGAATTTTCATCCAATGATGTTTGCGGTAGCATACCAACAAAAGTTGGACCCACTTGAGGGATTGTTTGAAGGCTCGGCCTGGGTTTCCACCCTGGTTGCGGCATTGCCGGTGATAGTTCTTTTCTGGTTGCTGGTAATATCCCGTTGGAGTGCGCCATCGGCAGGTGCTGGAGCGACTTTTTGCGCGGCGTTTCTTGCCATGCTGGTTTATCAAGCCCCACCCGTGGTGGTTGGCATGTCCTTTTTGCATGGGGCGCTGTTTGGTTTGCTTCCCATTGGCTGGACGGTTTTTAACGCCATGCTTCTTTACAACCTAACAGTTCGATCGGGGCAGTTTGAGGTATTGCGCAAATCGGTTGCTGGAATTTCGGGTGATGTCCGGTTGCAGGCAATTCTAATCGCTTTTTCGTTTGGAGCATTCCTGGAAGGTGCGGCGGGAGCAGGCACACCGGTGGCAATTTGCGCGGCTGTGCTGGTTGGGCTTGGGTTTCAGCCCATGCAGGCGGCCGTTTTATGCCTGCTGGCAAACACTTCTCCGGTAGCCTATGGTGGGCTTGGCACACCGTTGATCACACTTTCGGGGGTTACGGGGATTCCCACAGAAACCCTTAGCACCATGGCCGGCCACCAATTGCCTTTGTTATCGCTTTTTGTGCCAGCTTACATGGTGGGTTGCATGTGCCCTTGGAAAAAGATGATAGAGGTTTGGCCCGCATTACTGGTGGCTGGTGGGTCGTTTGCGATTTTTCAGTACATTTTCGCAACATTGCATGACCACGTGCCGGGATTGGTGCTTTATCCCATGACAGATATCGGGGGAGGAATGTTTTCCCTGATGGCTACAGCACTTTTTCTAAGGTTTTGGAAGCCCGCCGAGATGCATTATCACCCTGAAGGTGAAAATGGTGCGGGCGTTGATTTTAAGGCACCAACCCTGCGGCAGACTGCCAAGGCTTGGTCCCCATTTGTTTTGATGTCGGTGCTTTTACTTTTGGCGGGAATTGTAAAGCAAAAGGAAGGCACAAGCCCGGTCACCATCGTAGAGCCAATAAAAACCAGCTACAAGATTCCGCTTCCCGGATTGCACCAACAGGTCATGAGGGATTCCAAGTTGCACGATGGTTCCCTGGGAGAGCAAGCACCTGAAAAGGCGGAATTCATGTGCATCTGGGTGACTGCTCCGGGTAGCAGTGTGTTTCTGGCGGCTTTATTGTCTGTCCCGCTTTTGGGAATGTCTTGGCGGGAATTCGGATCGGTCTTTTGGGAAACAGTTCGCCAGATGAAAATCCCCATACCGACCATCATGTTCATGCTCGGTTTGAGTTACCTTACCCGTTATGCCGGAATGGATGCGACTTTGGGAGTTGCGTTTGCCCAGACCGGTTTTCTGTATCCATTTTTTGCAGCTATCCTTGGTTGGCTGGGTGTTTTCCTGACAGGTACCGACGCGGGCAGCAACGCCCTGTTTGGAAGCCTGCAGAAGATTACCGCAACCGAGCTTCATCACGCGGGAATTCTTGGAAAGCTAAGCGTGGAACAATCCCAAGTGCTTATTTGCACAGCAAACAGTACTGGAGGGGTGATGGGAAAAATGATCGATGCGCAAAGTATTGTGGTTGCGACCACCGCCACAAACCAAGTTGGCAGGGAAGCAGACATTTTTCGGGCAGTAATTTGGCACAGCATCTTTCTGGGGAGCATTGTCGGTCTGATTACGATGCTTCAAGCCTATATGCCTTATTTGACCTATCTTATCCCGTCGTATGTAAAGTAACAAAATTGTTGCTTTTCGTTAACTAGCATTGGCTTGGGGTGACTCCCCGCTGTATAAATGGATTATTGTAGCCTGACTTTACCGCAGGAAGGGATTTCCATGGGTTATGTAACACCAAAAGATGGTCAGAACTGTTTACGCTTGTTTTTGGCAATCCTCTTTTCGCTTGCGATTACGGTGGTTGGTTTTGCTGCGGAAACAGAAACTCGCAACTTTAAAGTAAAGATCGACAACAAACCGGCTGGTGAAATGACCATGGTCATTCACAAAGCGGATGACGGCACCATCACAACTTCGATCGACTCGGATATCCATGTAACCGCCTATTTGCTTTTCTCCTACAAATACAGCTATCACGGCAAGGAAACTTGGAAAGATGGTGTTTTGCAAAAATTTGAATCTTTTACCAACGATAATGGCACTCGTATGTCAGTGGCGGCAAATCGTGAAGGCCCCGGCATGAGGGTTCGTTACCAGAATCAGGAAAAAATCGCCCGAGGCGATTGCTGGCCCACCACCTTCTGGTGTCTTCCTCTTGCCAATAAGCGAAATGGCGTCATTCCACTTTTGGACGCCGAGAATGGCAAGGATGTGGATGGCAATTTGCAATTTCAGGGCCAGGCCCAAACCGTCATTGCTGGCCAGAATATAACTGTGAACCGTTACAAAGTCCTCAGTAAATCCAACACCGATGTGTGGTTTGATGGATCCGACCGGACTGTGAAGCAGTTTTGGCTTGAGGATGGTCACAAGGTTGAGATGGAGCTCAGCCAGCTTAAACGCAACTAGGGATTTCCAGGGAAGGAAACATAATGACTCGTCAGGAATTACGCGAAGAACTTGCAGGAATCATCGAAAACGATGTTGGTGTTCGTCATGATGACTTGCAGGATGAGACCAGCATCCGGGAAGGTTTGGGGTTGGATTCGGTGGATGTGGTAAGTGTGATTTCCCAGATGGAGCGCAAGTTTAAGATCCGGATCGATCAGGAAGAACTTGTCGCTATGACAACCGTTGGTCAATTTCTGGATGTGGTTCAAACCAAGATTGCTGGCAAAGCCCAGGCGGCTTGAGGTCTTAGGCCGCTTTTCTTGCGGTTTGATTTTCCTGAAATGCAATCTGTTGTTTTAGGGCCTTGAAGGCTTCCAATAATCCTTGAATGGATTCCGGCCTGTGGTTGGAATTCACTTGGATTCTTAGCACCCCGGCATGGTAAGGCACTGCTGGGAAAATGACAGACTGAACATAATAGCCTTTTTCAAAGAGGAAATGACCAGCCTTTAGGGTCTCCTCTTCATGACCCACCACCACAGAAACGATGGGTGTTTGGCCTCCCAGAACTTCCAGGCCCATCTGCTGAAGGCCCTTTACCAAATGTTTGAGGTTTCTTTGCAGCCTGGCAGCCAACAAGTCGTATTCACCGCTGGATAGAATATCGCAAACCGTGCATACCGCATCCAGGTAGCAAGGCCCAACCGGTCCGCCGAAAATGAAGGTGTTGGATTTCATCTTCAGCAGGGTTTTTAATTCGCTAGAACAACCAACGAAACCGCCCAAACAGGAAAACCCCTTCGAGAGCGATCCCACCACCAGGGTATTGTCGTAGTTGCCAATGGCATCCAGAACGGTTCCCCTGCCATGGCTTCCCATGACTGCGGTGGCGTGAGCATCGTCCACATACAGAATGGCCCGGTTTTCCAGACAAACCTTGTTTAATTCCGCCAGTGGGGGAATAACCCCGCTCATGCTGTATACACCATCAATGGCCACAAGAGCATGCCGGTACTTGCCTGCGTTTTTCAGGATCCTTGCCAGGGAAAACGGATCACAGTGTTCAAAGAAAAGAACCTGGGTGCCATTGGCCTTTGCGATTTTGGCGCCTTCCTGAATGGAATTGTGGGCATGCTGGTCCACAACAATTAAATCCTGTTTGCCAACCAAGGCGGGAATGGCCCCCATGTTGGCCAGGGTTACAGAAGGATAAATAAGGGTGGATTCAATCTGAAGCCACTGTGCCAGTTTATCTTCCGCCACTACATTGGATTCCACGCTTGAAAACATTCTGGAAGCACCATGGTGTGCGCCCCATCGGTCCACACCATTTTTTAATGCGGTTTTGACTCTTTCGTCCTGATCCAAGCCTAGAAAACTGTCGCTTCCAAAATTGATGATTTCCCGACCCATGAACCGTACCACCCTGTCAGGGTTGTTGCATTCCATGGTCATGTCTTTTAGATGGATATCCTGATACTGATCCTTGAATTGGCTAAGGAATTTGATCAGTCCATTTTGCATCAAAGCAGAGGAAAGGCTTTCCAAGGGTGTCATGGAAAATGAATCCATCAAAAGATAACAAATCCCAGACTTCCTGATTCCGGGATTACCTGCTTGATTATGCAGTCCATTTTCTATCGGCAAAAAGTTATGGGAACTCTAATGAAAATAATAAGGGGCGGAAGCATGGGAGGTTTGGGTTAAATTTAATGCTAAAGCCTTGTGGTCATTCCTTCGCTGGCCATTTTTAACCGAAGTTTTGCGGGCTCTTTAGAATCTTTGGCAATCAATTCTGTCAAATAAGATTCAATCTGGCTTAATTCCTCATCTTTGCGGTAGGGGTCCTTGTGGCCGAGGTGAATTTCATGAACTCCGGCCTTCAATGCGGTTTTCAGGCACCATTCCATGGGGGTGTGGCCCCAACCTTCTCGGGGTACGCGATTGTTGGCGGGCAACCCTTTTTCGCCACGGTATTCACTTAAAAGGTACTGGCCTTCCGTGTAAAGAAGATCACAACCCTTGCAGAATTCCGCAAGCACCGCATCGACTTCCTCCGATTGTTCGTGATCTGTGGCAAAAACGAATGATTTTCCCCGGCAGGTGACCTTATATCCCTGACTGCCTCCCGGATGATGCAAGGCATGTGCGGTAATGGTTGTTTCTCCAAAGGTTATGGATTCTCCGCTATGGATCGGAACCAGTTTCTTTAATGCCGCCATTTTTTCAAATATGGGTGGGAACAGTTTGTTTCCCAAGTTGGATTTTTGATCAATCAGGGATTGCAGGGTTTTGCAAGAGTCCGGAGAGGCGTGGATGGTGTAATTGCTTTCCGGATCAAACAGAATCCCACAAAAGGGGATCCCTGAAATATGATCCGCATGAAGATGGCTTAGGAAAATGTGGCCAACCGTGGCACTTGGATACAAATGCTTTTGAGCTTGCAAGTGGTTTCCCAGGTTTCTCAGGCCGGTTCCTCCATCCAGAATGATCAAGCTGTCTGCGGTTTGAACTTCCACGCAGGTTGTGTTGCCACCAAAGGTGAATTGATTCCAGGAGGATCCCGGTTCGTTCAGGATGCTGGAGACTATTTGTTGAATGTCCGAACGGTTGGAAATTCCCTCCAACCTTCCAGTTTGAATCAACGAAGTGAGTGTAAGAACCAGCTTGGAGCGGATTTCTTCCTCGCTTAATGGAGATGCGATACTGCCGGAAATACCCCAGTATCGGATTTGCATGCTGCAGTCTTTCATTCCCAACCTTGTTTCTTAATGGCCTGAAACCCCGCCTTCTATTCTGCGATCCACCCCTGCGTTTCTCTTGCCGGATTTGGGGTCGATTAAAATAGAGTGAGCATCTCCCTGCCTGGCTTGGGAAATCGCATGACCACGGATCCGAAGTTCTGAAATGGTCTTCGCGTGGGAAGTATCGTTGGTTGCCTCGAATTTTGCCACATCAGGGAACCATTGGTGGTGCAATCTGGGGGAGTCCACCGCAAGTTGGATTGGCATGTCAAAGTCAATGACATTGATGATGATTTGAAGAACGGTGTTGATGATGGTTCTGCTGCCCGGGCTTCCAGTGACAAGGAATGGCTTGCCATCCCTGGTGACAATGACTGGTGTCATGGAACTGAGCATTTTCTTGCCTGGTTGAACCAAATTGGGTTTGGTGCCAATTCTGCCGGTGGAGTTAGTCTCACCGGGGAACCAGTTGAAATCCGCCATTTCATTGTTGAGCAAAAAGCCTGCCCCCTTTACCACCACCTTGGACCCATAGCTTTGTTCAAGTGTGGTGGTGTTGCTTACTGCCATTCCATTTTTATCCACGACTGAGAAATGCGTGGTATTTTCGCTTTCTTTTGAAATTGAAATTTCAGGAGTCAGCTCGGCGCTGGGCGTGGATCTGTCCAGTGGAATGTTACCCAGAAGTTCTTTTGCAAAAGCCTTGTCCAGCAGTCTGGGAGGAATGTCGGTAAAACCCTGGTCCCCAAGGTGCATGGCTCGCTCCGCAAATGCGCGCTTCATGGATTCTATCAGCAGGTGCATGGTATCGGTTTTATAACGGCCCATGGTTGCCAGATTTCGATTTTCAAGAATGTTCAACATAATGCCCAGGGTTGTAACGCCGGAACTTGGTGTGGGTGCGCCATAAATTTTGTAGCCCCTATAGTTGAGTTCTATAGCCTTGCGCTCCCTTGCCTGGTATTTCGCGAGGTCTTCTTGTGTGATAAGACCGCTGCCAGTTTTCATTTCCTGGGCGATCAATCTGGATGTTTCACCCTGATAGAATTCATCGGGGCCGTGTTCGGCAATGCGTTGAAGAGTTTTACCAAGATCTTCCTGTCGCAGAATATCGCCCGCAGACCAGGACGATTTGCCGTTGGGAGGCGTGAAAACTCTCTGAAGTTCCGCAAAATTTTTGGAACCCGAACGAATATAGTTCAGGGATGCAGCAAGTTCCCTGCTCACCGCGAAACCTTCCGAGGCAAGTTGCACCGCCGGGGCCAGAAGTTCTTTCCAGGCCAGGGTGCCAAATCGCTGGTGGGCTATCGCCATTCCCCTCACAGAGCCAGGAACTCCCGAAGCCTTGTGTGTGAAAACTCCATCGTCTTTTTTATAAACGGTCTCATGGGCAGCTCTGGGAGCTGCTTCGCGATATTCGAAGATGGTGGGGATTTCACCAATCTTGCCGGTATGAACCACCATGAATCCGCCACCGCCGATGTTTCCTGCTGCCGGATGGGTAACTGCCAGGGCAAATTGAGTTGCTATGGCCGCATCCACGGCGTTGCCTCCCTTTTTCAGGATCGTGGCTCCGGCATCCGCTGATGGTTGCGAGACACATACCACAACACCCTGATCAAAACTTTGACCTAGAACCGTTTGCGGAATTAGTTCCAGAAATGCAAATACCAAAAGTGCCAGAATGCGAATGGAGGAATGCCTGCTCATGGATAAACCCCAGAGTACCATAGAAATACTAGGGGCATGGTAACCAAGCTTGCGGTAAAAATCACCGCTTTTCGAGTTCTTTAAAACAAAGAACGTATCGGTTTGCCATGGTAAAGAATGTTTGGTCTCTGGGTGGAATCGTACCAAACAGCCTCGGGCGGAAGGCCAAGCGCATCAAACATGGTGGCTGCAAAATCTTCGGGGGTATAGGGCTCGGTGGAAGGAAAACCGCCAATCTTGTCGGAACTGCCAATCACTCTTCCGCCTTGAACTCCACCTCCGGCAAATAGGACGCTTTGCACAGGTCCCCAATGATCCCTTCCCGGAAGTTTGTAATGCTTGGGCAGTGAAGTGATTTTCGGCGTTCTTCCAAACTCACCCGCCATTACGACTAAAGTCTGGCTTAAAAGGCCGTTTTCTTCCAGATCCAGAAGAAATGTGCTTAGAGCCTGGTCGGTTGGAGGGTAAAGCTTGTCCTTCAGATGGGGAAAAGCATTGCCGTGGGTGTCCCAGGTTTCATTATTTCCAAGGTTGACTTGAACAAGGGGCACACCAGCCTGCACCAGGTTTTTTGCCATGAGCAGCGACCAGCCGAAGGCGTTCTTTCCATAGCGTTCCTGGACGGATTGTGGGGCATTAGTTACATCAAACGCATTCTTTACTTTGGAATCTGCCAAAAGAGCGATGGCACTATGGTGGAATCGGTCGAAGCCTGCGGAATTATTTTCCATGCCCTTTACTTGGGAATCCAACTGCTTTCGCAGGGAGGAACGATCCATTAACCTTCCACCCTGAAGATATTCCGGAAGGGTAAGGTTTGGAGCTTTAAATACCCGGTTTCCTCCGGTTCCTTCTCTTTCCTGATGATCAAATTCATAGCTTGGGTATGCGCCATAGGATTTGGCTTCGTATGGTGAGGCTTCAAGAAACCAGGGATCTGATCGATTTCCCATAATGCCGGCAAATTGGCCGGGAATGACCCTGCCACTGTAATGAACTAATCGCTCTGGCAAAACGATTGCAGGCGGCAGGTTGTTTCTGGATTTGCCAAAATAGCCGACCTGCGAGGCAAGCGATGGCCAGTCGCTTGGTTTTGGCTTCGACGCATCAAAACCCACGGGCAGATCAGAGCGGCCAGTTAGCATAATGTGGTGACCGGCGGAATGATCATTGGATTTATGGGTTAAGGAACGCAATAGGGACCATTTGTTACTGATGGCTGCAAGCTTTGGCAGATGTTCACAAATGCGAACGCCTGGAATCTGGGTGGCTATGGTTTGAAATTCGCCCCGGATATTCTCTGGAGCATCCGGTTTGGGATCGAAACTGTCTATCTGGGAAAGACCACCGGAAAGGAAAATGTAAACAATGGACTTGGCCTTGCCAGGACCAACATTACTTGCCTGGGCTTGAAGGGAAGCAAGGTGATTTGCTCCAAGTCCCAACAGGGAAACAGCACCCGCCTGAAGGGCATCTCTTCGATTTGGTTTTGGATGTCTCATGGCACAGGTGGGAATCATTTGCATTCCTAGCCGATGAAATCGATGCAATGATCACATAAAAGCTTCTGAATTATGTCCATCCCACGGGGTGGAAAGCAACCACAAATTCGCAATTGGGCCCTGGTTGATATCGAACGAAGCTAGGCTTTTCAGGGAATGAAAGATCCAAAATCTTATCGAGTAGAGTTCGATAGATGGGTTTTAAAGGTCGATTTGTAGGGGTTATTAGGGCTGTAGCAGAACCTGCATGGGGGGTACCATCGAAATGAATATTCTTCCTGACAGTTTTCCAAAATAATGGCGTAGACTCCATTCATGACGCACAACTTATGAGTTCGCACGCAGGAGGGTTGCGAGATGCTGGTCCTCAGCCGAAAACTTGGAGAGAAAATATACATCGGTGAGAATGTTTGCATTACGGTGGTTGACATAGACCGTGGCAAAATTCGACTGGGGATAGAAGCACCGCGCGATGTGCCCATCTATCGCCAGGAGCTGCTTCCATCGAAGCCAGGCGAAGGGCAGGTTGAATCTTCCGAATCTATTGCCCAATAACTTGAATATTTGCGAAAGACCCCGGAACCTATCCGGGGTCTTTTGTTTTTTAAGCCATGCGAATTAAAAATGGATTACAATTCCCTGAATGAGTTATAGCTTCGAGAGGGAACTTGCCACCTACGGCCCGGATGCCGTTTATATTTCCCCGCCAATCGCGGAGGCCAGGAAGTACTGTCAGTCTTTCACAAAATCCAGTTATGAGAATTTCTCGGTGATCTCCTTTCTTTTGGAGAAGCCGTTGGTTCCCCATTTCGAGGCGGTATATTCCTTTTGCAGATGGGCGGATGACCTGGGCGACCAGACGGGCGGCGGGCAAAGGTCATTGGATCTTTTGCGATGGTGGCGCAGCGAGGTGGAACTATGTTACCAGGGCAAACCACATCACCCGGTGTTTGTCAGCCTTGCTGAAACCATTCGAAAATTCCGGATGCCCAGGGAGCTTTTCACCGATCTGATTTTTGCCTTTGAGCAGGATCAGATGATACTCGAATACCAATCACTGGATCAGTTGCTGGATTATTGCAGGTATTCGGCCAATCCCGTGGGCAGGTTGGTACTGATGATGTGGGAGTGCCACGATGAAAAGGCGTTGCCACATTCGGATCAGATATGCACAGCTTTGCAATTGACCAATTTCTGGCAGGATGTCGCCCGAGATTATGACATGGGCCGAATCTACCTTCCCAAGCAAGAAATGGAACTCCACGGTTATTCCACCGAGGATTTTCAGAAGCGCTTGGAGAGCAAGGCTTTTGGCGACCTCATGAAAGAAATGGTGGATCGCACTTCTGCCATGTTTGACGAAGGCAGCAAATTGTTGGAGATGGTGCCGGCGAAAAGAAGAGTGGATCTTGCGCTTTTCGTAGAGGGGGGCAGGGCGATACTGGAAAAGATTCGCAAGCAGGATTACAAGGTGTGGAGCCAAAGGCCCAGGTTATCCAAATGGGAAAAGCTTTGCATCTTTCTGGGGAACTGGTGGAGTGGTGGAAAAGTTCGCGAGTCAGGCGAGCTTTCTCAATCGCGTGAGTATTGCAGGAATCTTTCGCGTGCCACGGCGGGTAATTTTTACCGAACCTTTCAGCTTTTGGATGCTTCCGGAAGCGATGCCATGTGTGCCATTTACGCATTCATGCGCATATCCGATGACTTGGTGGATGAAGCCCCGGACACCGGCACCGCCACCGTCGCACTGGCGCAATGGCGTAAAAAAACCATGGACGCCATGGAGGGGGCTTTTAGCCATCCTATTCATCCCGCGTTTGTGGATGCCATTCGAAAACATCGCATCCCCATTCAATACTTTCTGGATGTGCTTGATGGCACCGGCATGGATTTGCAGGTAAGGGAATATCAGACCTTTGCGGAACTGTACCAGTATTGCTACCGGGTTGCCTCCGCAGTGGGGCTGGCCTGCATTCATGTGTGGGGATTTCGCGATGAGAATGCAAAGAAACCTGCTGAAGCTGCGGGAATCGCCTTGCAGTTGACCAATATTCTTCGCGACATCCCCGAAGACTTTCAAAGGGGAAGGATTTATCTTCCCAGGGAGGATCTGGAGCGGTTTGGTTACACCCCGGATATGCTGCAAAGGCGTGAATACAACCGGCAGTTCCTGGACCTGATGCGGTTCGAGGTGCAAAGGGCCAGGGAATATTATCTACAGGCGCGGGAATTGGCAAAGTATCTGAAGGGTAGATCCCGTGGCATTTTCCTTGCCATTTTGGAAACCTATGAAGCCATCCTGAACAAGATTGAGGAAAATGATTTCCAGGTGCTTGGTGAAAAGATTCGGGTTCATCCCTTGCGCAAGACTTGGATTCTTCTTCGTTGTTTCCTTTTCGGTCAATGGTAATCTTGCTGGTATTCCTGCCTGACGACAGTATCCTATCTAAAACAGATTTTTTTCATTTGAAGGAGAAGATTGCATTATGAAACTAGCATCCATTAAGACCAGCAATGGCGAAAGAGCGGCAATTTTCGATGGTGGCACTTATATAGACATTCAGGCAACAGATCCGACGCTTCCAAGTCGTCTACGTTGCATCCTCGACCAGGGAGAAGCAACCCTGGCAAAGGTGGCCGCTTTAAAAAACAATCCCAAGGCGGTAAGGATTAATCCTACCGATGTGACACTGCTTTCCCCGATTACAGAGCCCAACAAGGTGATTTGTGTGGGTTTGAATTACAAGGATCATGCCGCGGAGAGTGGTCTTCCCGTTCCCAGGGAACCTGTGTTGTTCAGCAAATTTCCCACGGCTCTTACCGGGCACGATCAGCCGATTGTTTTGCCTCCTGTCAGCAACAAGGTCGATTACGAGGCGGAATTGGTCCTGGTGATCGGAACCAAGGGGAGAAACATCAAGGCGGCCGATGCCATGAAGCATCTTGCAGGTTATACGATCGGCCACGATGTTTCCGCCAGGGACTGGCAATTGGAAAAGGATGGCAAGCAGTGGATGATCGGCAAGACCTTTGATACTTTCGCGCCTTGCGGGCCTTATTTGGTAACCCGCGATGAAATTGCCGATCCCCACAAGCTGAACATCAAATTGCGGCTCAACAGTCACACCATGCAGGATAGCAATACCAGCCAGTTCATTTTCACCATTCCTGAAATCATTGCCTATATCTCTCAGGTGGTTACTTTGCTGCCCGGTGACCTGATCTTTACCGGTACTCCCCCGGGCGTGGGCATGGCTCGTAAACCCCCGGTGTTACTGAAGGCAGGGGACCTTTGCGAAGTGGAAATTGAAGGCTTGGGAATTCTTCGTAACCCGGTTGTGATGGGTTAACTCTGGTTATTTTCTCAGCATGGTTACTCGGGGCGGGATTACCTGCCCCTTTTTCTTTTCCTTGTTGTCTTTGGGAGCAAGGAAGTCCCAATCATCTTTGGCTTTCTTTTCACCTTTGGTGGTCTTCTCCGGATTGCTTTCCAGGAAGGCATCTTTTGCAACCTGTCCTATTTTTCCCAAAAGCAACTGTCCGATCTCGTCCATGGGATAATCATGCTTTTCTTTTGGTTCCTTGCATTTTTCAGCGGTTGGAACCTCGGGCAGGTGGTATTCCTCTTCCACATTAAATGGCTTGTCCTTGATGCAAACGGCCAGGTGGTGTCCACGTTGGATGGTAACCAGAAGCGCAATCTGGCCGGGGTCCACCTTGTTTGCCAGTGAGTAGGCTGCATAGGAACCCCACTCATTTCCAACGATTACAATTTTGGTGTCGGGGCAAGTCTCGCGAATGGTCCGGATTTCCTCGGTAAAATAATGGACATGGTGGGAATAACCAAAATACACTTTCCGAAACCCATACGACCTTAGCTGAGCATTCCATGCTTGAAAGCAGGAACTATCGCAAACATCAAAGTCCTGTAAAAAGAAAACAGCGACCTTGGATTTACCTTCTTCGGGAACATCCTCCATGATAAGGGAATACTGAGGATGAGGAGGCTGGATGAAATCGCCATGGGTATAAAGGAGGTTACAGCCGGAAATACCCGCAATCAGAACCACCCCGGTAAAAAGGGCCCCAGTAATTAGCCACCGTTGATTTCTTACCATAATCATGCTCCGTCCATCCTGAATCCGAATGTTTCATTCTTCTTTTCGGATTTGGAAAAGACGGAGCTTAAAAAGAATTGTGAGGAAAGTAAGTTTTTTACCGGATTGGTAAAATGGGTGCCTTGGGTGACTTGCCTTTACCCCACCAACATGACTTTTCCACTAGTTACCGATTGGCATTCTTTGTGGCATAAAAGTAAGGCATCCTTAGCCAGTGTTCCGCTGAGCAAAGCAGGTTCTTTACCGCACTTTACCCCATCCACCGCAGTCTGAATTTCCTTGGTGAATGCCAGAATGGGGTCTCCATTTCCCAAGGTTGGTTGTTTGCTTTTCCCATCTTCGGTTAACAGGGTAAGTGGCTGGCCAGCACTGTGGTAGGTTATGGTAGCTTTCTCCAAATAAATATCAAAACCATGCGCGAACTGTCGCCCTTTCATGTTCAATGCACCGCTTGTGCAGGAAATGGCGGGGCCGTTGTCCCCATAGAGATATTGCGTGGTAAGGAAATCCACGCTGCCATCGTTTCGCGTCAATCCATTGGAGAAAACTCTGCCAGGCACACCAGCGATAAGGCCGATAAAATGTGTGTCATGAATATGCAAGTCCACGGCGGGGCCGCCGGTTTTTGCGCTGTCATCAATATCGCCAGACCAGTCTGGTTTGGAGATAACCCTTACAAAGTGGGCTGCCTGTAGTCTGCCATATTTTTCTGATTCAATAGCTTCCCGGGCAAATGCAAATTCCGGAAAGAAAGGCAGCACATGCGCCACCATTAACATTCTGTTGGCGCTTTTGGCAGCCTTCACCATGGCCTCGGCATCCTTGATCGTAAGGGCAATGGATTTTTCCACAAGGACATGTTTTCCAGCTTTGAGAGCCGCAATCGCCATGGATGGATGAAGATGGGTTGGGGTGCAAATATCAATCAAATCGATGTCCGGGTCTTCAATCATCTGTTCGAATTCGGGATACTTTTTGATCCCGCCGAGATTCATCTTGGTACCGGCGGGGCCAAAGTTTCCACGAATACCCCTCCAATCGCCGGCAAGTTTTTTTTCATCCCTGCTGGAGATGGCCGTGATTTTTGCGCCTTTTAACTTTTGAGCCGCAAGGTAATGGATCATCCCCATGAAACCAATTCCAGCCAGTCCAATGCGTACCATGAATATTTACTCCGTTATTTTTCCAATGCGATTTAGTGCCATCATACCGAGGGCCCATGAAATGCCAAGGAAGAAAGCCTCAAGCTTTTGCAGGCTTTGCCAATCGGCAAACTTTACCAAACTTTTGTCAAACTCTGCGGGTGATAAGGTCATCAGAATGAATCTTGGGGATACTCAGGGTTGTTTCAATATGGAACAAGCGGCCTCCAATGTCGATTTGATATTCGCAGCAGAAGGATTTTGCGCCCGGATTGGAATATTGGGAGTAGCCATGGACAGCCGATTTTTTTTGGTGCTAATGCTTGGCGGAGCCATGATGGGCCAGGTGCACGCTGGCATCATATTTGGCAAGAAACCAGCCAAAAATCCCAATGAAAGGATTCCAGAGCTTATTGTCGCCCTGCAAAACAATGGTGATGAGGATAAGCGGGTTGATGCGGCAGCGGAACTCAGGCAATTTGATCCCGCTCAATTTCCACAAATTGTTCCCGCACTTATACAGGCCCTTAATAACGATGCCAAACCATCGGTTCGCGCTGAAGCCGCGGCTTCACTTTCCAAAATCAGGCCGGTTTCCAACCAAGTTGGGCTGGCATTGGAAAATGCCCTTGCCAAAGATGCTTCCATGCGAGTCCGCATTCAGGCGAGAAGCTCTCTTTTGCAATACAATCTGGCCGGCTATCGCACCCCAACCAAGCCAGTTGCGGGAAATCAAAGCGGTGAACCACCCTTGCTGGATATTGCCCCGAATACTGCACCTATCAGCGCAAAACCAGCGGTAAGGCCTGTTGCACCCGCACCGGTTTCCAGCACCAGCAGCAGCCTAATTCCAGTTCCATCATTCCTTAAGCCTGTGCCATCAAAGCCGGTGGAGAAATCATCCATCCCGCCACTGCCTACCCCCAAAAAGGATAATGTGGAAGGTCCCCAGTTGTTCCCAAATTAAAGTGTTGGAACATTCAAAAAATGAAAGGCCCCACGGAGTTAGTACTCGGTGGGGCCTGATTAAGTTACCTTGGTTATCTATGCTTTCTTAGGCATCGCGTGGGTGGGGTGGCCAAAGACCGATTCTGCAGCTTCCGCAATGGTTTCTGAAAGAGTAGGATGCGCGTGCATGGTCATCGCAAGATCCCTCGCGCTAGCTCCCATTTCGATGGCTAACATGGCTTCGCCAATCATTTCCCCGGCATCCACACCAACTATACCAACACCAAGTATGCGCTCTGTTTTTGGGTCCACAAGCAGCTTGGTAAGGCCTTCCGTGCGTTTGCGGGTCATGGCGCGACCAGAACCTGCCCATGGGAAGCGCACCCGCTTAACTTCGATTCCCCTGGCGTTGGCTTCATTTTCTGTCAGGCCGCACCAAGCGATTTCAGGGTCGGTAAATACCACGGCGGGGACGGCTCGCACATCGTAAACCGAAGGTTCTCCAAGTATTGCCTCAGCGGCAATCTTGCCTTCATAGCTTGCCTTGTGGGCCAACATTGGTTCGCCTGCAACATCTCCGATGGCGTATATGTTGGGAACCTGCGTGCGCCTTTGTTCATCCACTGGTATGAAACCTTTGGCATCCAGCGTTATGCCTGCTTTGTCCAAGGCAAGGTTACCGGTATTTGGCCTTCTTCCAACTGAAACCAGAACGCGGTCAAACACAGGTTCCTTCTCGGTCACTTCCGGGCCTTCCAAGGTTGCCTTGATTCCCTTGGAAGTATCTTCCACCTTGGCGACTTTTGTCTTCAGGTATATCTTGTGAAAAATCCCTTCAAGCCTTCGGTTCAGGGGCACAACAAGATCCCTGTCGGCACCGGGCAACAATCCATCAGTCATTTCCACCACGGTCACCTTGCTTCCAAGGGAAGCGTAGACGAAGCCGAGTTCCAAGCCGATATATCCACCACCCACCACAAGGAGCTTTCCTGGGATGTCCTGAAGCTTCAGTGCGCCTGTGGAATCCATGATGCGGTCAGTGGGAAGATTGAAAGAGGGCGGTTTGGCGGGGCTGGAACCGGTGGCGATGATGCATTGCTCAAACTTGACAGTTCCCTTTCCCTCCACCTCAATGGTGTTGGGAGAGGTGAATTTGCCGATGCCTTGAACAAAGTTGATCTTTCTGGCATCACAAAGCCTTCCCAGGTTGGTGGAAAGGGTTGACACCACATTCTGCCAGTGTCCGCGCACCAGGTTGATGTCGATCTTTGGGTCTCCGAACTTAACCCCAAAATGTGCCGCTTCTTTGGCATCTTGAATAAGCTTTGCCACATGAAGAACAGCCTTAGAGGGTATACACCCAACATTCAGACAGGTGCCGCCCGGCTTTGGGCCGGCTTCGATAAGGGCCACTTTCTTTCCAAGGTCCGCCGCCAGAAAAGCCGCGGCGTATCCTCCGGGGCCAGCTCCCAGTACTGCAACTTGAGTTTCGATTATTTGTGCCATGATTCAATATCCTTCGACCCGAAGGGCTGTTGAAAGCCATTTTGATATTTCATGAAAGTCCGGATTAGGCGTGGATCAACAATTGATAGGGGTTTTCCAGCATCTCTGCCAGCCTGCGGGTGAAACGTGCTGCCGCTGCACCATCAATTACCCTGTGATCATAAGACAGCGAGAGAGGCATCATCAGCCTGGGGGTAATTTCACCCTTGTAAACCACGGGTTCAAGTCTGCCGCGAGAGATGCCAAGAATGGCCACTTCAGGGTAGTTGACAATCGGGGTAAATCCGGTCCCGCCAATGCCGCCCAAGTTGGTTATGGTGAATGTGCCACCGGAAAGATCCTTGGAATCCAGCTTGCGCTGGCGGGCACGCTCCGCGATGGAAGTCAATTCCACAGCCAGTTCCGCGATGCTTTTCTTGTCCACATCGCGAATCACTGGAACAAGCAAACCGTTTTCAGTGTCAACAGCCACGCCTATGTTGTAATACTTCTTGTAAATGATGGAGTTGTTTTGCATGTCCACGCTGCTATTGAAGACAGGAAACTCCTGAAGCAGAACAGCAGCCGCCTTAAGCGCAAACGCGGTGATGGTGAACTTGGGGCCCTTGCTTTCCGACCTGCGGAAATTTTCAAAGTCGGTGATGTCCACCAGATCATTCTGGGTGACATGCGGCACAATGCTCCAGGAAAGGTTCATCTGCCTTGCAGTCGCCTTGCGAATGGCGGACATGGGTTGTTTTTCCACAGGTCCGATGTCCTCGAACCTGGGCAATGCAGGAACGCTGATTCCAGTTCCACCGCCGGTGGAGCCAGCGCCACGATGTTGCACAAAAGCCCGAATGTCTTCCTCGCTGATTCTGCCATGCCGCCCTGTGCCAGGAACCATGGAAAGTTCCACACCCAGTTCTCTCGCAAGTCTGCGAACCACCGGGCTGGCTGGGGTTATTTTGTCGTCTTGATGGGTGGCAACGGCCGTGGTCTGGGTGACCGCCGGGGTAACAGCAGGCTTGCTGGCAGCCATTGGAACAGGGGCTGATGGTTTTGGGGCGGCGGCTGGCGCGCTTGCCGGCTTGGCTACTGGTGCGGCGGCGGAAGGAGTGCCATTCGCATCAATCACGAAAATCGGCTGCCCGATTTTTACCGAGTCGCCAGTTTTCACAAGAATCTGGCTGACAACCCCGGCGGATGGGGCGGGAACTTCCAATGCGGCTTTGTCCGCTTGAACTTCCATGAGCGCCTGGCCGGCGGCAACTGTTTCCCCAACGCTGACTTTCACAGCGTTGACTTCAACCACTTCGACATTTTCCTTTAGTGCCTGCAGTTTGACTTCTGTCGCCATCTTCAAAGAATCCTTGCAAGAGTTATGATAAATCCATTCCTGTGCACCGGAGTGGCCGGTACTAAGCGGTCATGGGGTTGATTTTCTCCGGATCAATGCCAAGTTTTGATATTGCCTCGCCAACCACGCCAGGTTGAATCTGTCCCTTGCGTGAAAGTTGGTACAGGGTCGCCAGGGTGATGCATTCGGCATCCACCTCGAAATGCCTTCGCAGCGTGGGTCGGGTTTCGCTTCGGCCGAAACCGTCAGTGCCTAATGGAAACATTCCGCCCGGAACCCATCGCGAGATCATTTCTGGAACAGATCGAATGTTATCACTGGCCGCTATGAAAGCCCCTTTTTCGTTTTCCAGAACGGTTTCAATGTAACTCTTTCTGGGGGTTGCCGTTGGATGAAGCAGGTTCCACCTTTCCACATCCAGGGCTTCCCTGCGCAGTTCGCGATAGCTGGTGGCGCTCCATACATCGGCACTCACGCCGAATTGCTCCGCAAGAATCTGTTGTGCCTTGAGAGCATGCATCAGGATTGGCCCTGAACCGAAAATCTGCGCCTTGGGGTGATCTCCCTCAAGCGGAGAAGACTTCAGCTTGTACAGTCCCTTGAGAACACCTTCGTTGGCGTTTTCGGGCATGGGGTGCATGGGATAATTGTCGTTGTAAAGCGTGATGTAGTAGAAGATGTCTTCCTGAAGTTCGGTCATCCTGCGAATACCATCACGAAGTATGATTGCCAGTTCAAATGCAAAGACAGGGTCGTAAGACACAAGGTTGGGTATGGTGGATGCCACCAGAAGGCTGTGGCCATCCTCATGTTGAAGGCCTTCGCCGTTCAGGGTTGTCCTGCCGGAGGTGGCTCCAAGCATGAATCCCCTGGCGCGAAGATCACCCGCTGCCCAGGCCAGATCGCCAATGCGCTGGAAACCAAACATGGAGTAGTAAATGTAGAAGGGAATCATCTGGGTGCTGTGAGTGCTGTAGGAAGTTCCCGCAGCAATCAAAGAGCACATGGAACCGGCTTCATTGATGCCTTCTTCAAGGATTTGTCCATCAATCGCTTCACGGTAGGCCACGGCCATCTTGGCGTCCACCGGTTCGTAAAGCTGTCCCACGCTGGAATAAATCTTGAATGTGGTAAAGAACGGATCCATACCGAAGGTCCTGCCTTCGTCAGGGATAATGGGCACTATATGCCTGCCGATATTCTTATCTTTAAGCAACTGGCCAAGCATATCCACAAAAACGCCAGTGGTGGAGGGTGCCTTGTCGCCGCTGCCCTTGGAATAACGCTGGATAAAATCCTCGCCGGGGCCTTTAAGTCCCGGGGCATTCGCTCTGCGGCTTGGCAGGTAGCCACCCAGCGCTTTGCGTCGTTCGTGCAAGTATTTGGATTCTGGGGAATCCTTTTCCGGCAGGAAGAACTTGGCTTTGCTAACTTCCTCGTCTGAGAATGGCAGGCTGAAACGAGTTTTGAATTCCTGCAGATGCTTTGCCTTGAGCTTCTTTTGCTGGTGGGTAATATTCATGCCTTCGCCAGCTTCACCCAAGCCGTAGCCTTTTACGGTTTTCACAAGAATGACTGTTGGTGAACCCTTGTTTTCCACGGCAGCCTTGTAGGCGGAATAGACCTTTAACGGGTCATGGCCACCACGGCGAAGCTTGGTTAACTCTTCGTCGGAATAGTCATCCACAAGTTTTCTTAATTCAGGATATTTGCCGAAGAAATGTTCTCGCAAATATGCCCCGTCTTCCACGGCATATTTCTGATACTCGCCATCCACGGTTTCATTCATGCGGTGAAGCAATATGCCGGAGCGGTCGCGTGCGATTATGGGATCCCATTCGCTGCCCCAGATTACCTTGATCACATTCCAACCCGCACCCTTGAACACGGCTTCCAATTCCTGGATGATCTTGCCGTTGCCACGAACGGGGCCATCAAGCCTTTGCAGATTGCAGTTGATCACGAAAATCAGGTTGTCCAGTTTCTCGCGGGAGGCCAGATGAATGGCGCCCAGGGTTTCTGGTTCATCGCATTCGCCATCCCCCAGGAAACTCCATACCTTGCGGTTGGATGTTTCAACAATGCTGCGATGTTGCAGGTAACGATTAAATCGTGCCTGATAGATGCTCATGATGGGGCCAAGGCCCATCGAAACCGTTGGGAACTGCCAGAAGTTTGGCATCAGCCACGGGTGAGGATAAGACGAAAGACCGCCTCCCTTGGCCAGTTCCCTGCGGAAGTTGTTAAGGTTTTCTTCGGTTAAGCGCCCTTCCACAAAGGCACGGGAATACATCCCCGGGGATGCATGGCCCTGAAAGTAAATCATATCGCCGCCGCCGGGGGCATCCGGACCGCGGAAGAAATGGTTGAACCCAACTTCATAAAGGGTTGCACAGGAGGCAAAGGTGGAAATGTGCCCGCCAAGTGTCCCATCAAATTCATTGGCCTTCACGACCATTGCCATGGCGTTCCAGCGGATGATGCTTTTAATTTTCCTTTCAAGATCGCGGTCGCCAGGGTATGCGGGCTGTTTTCCGGGGGGAATGGTGTTGATGTAAGGAGTGTTGGCGGTGAAAGGAATATTTACGCCACTGGTGTGGGCCTTTAGCCTTAGCTGGGTTAGAAGGTATTCCACCCTGTCGATGCCACTGGTTTGCAGTACCGAATCCAGTGAATCGAGCCACTCGCGAGTTTCAACGCTGTCTATATCATTGCGGACATGTTCCATGTCGGCGGCAGAATCCAACACACCACTGCTGCCATTGCTATCCATAAGCGTTACTCCACATTTGCGAGCCCGGGCAATTCCTTTGACTGCCCATAGTTATACTATGATTCCGCACGGTTCGGTATAGGTTTATCCATCACCGTACCGATTTCGAAACCTGAAAGGCGCCTGGTTGCGGGCAAGTCCTTGTCAGGATTGATGATAACTTTGAACATCGAATTACCCAAATCCTTTATAATTCATTAGGTACATTCCTTGTCAGAATGCTAATCTTTTTACCAGATTTCGCACCATAGCGATTTTACTTTTAATCTTAAGTGAGGTCTTCAACCCAGTGGGACTAGATGTTTCCAGAGATGAATTGACTGTTGCTTCCGAACGAGCGGTCCTTGTGACTATTTCCTTACCCGACAGACCTTTTCTGGATGAGGATCCATTCGAGGAAATTCGGGGGCTTGCGACTACCGCGGGTGCCAGGATAGTGGGCGAAATCAGCCAGAAAAGGCATGGAATCAATCCGGCAACTTATATCGGCAAGGGAAAGCTCCAGGAACTTCAGGAATTAGTGCTGGCAACCAATGCAGATGTGGTGATTTTTGATAATGACCTATCTTCAGGCCAAAGCCGAAATCTTGAAAAGGCCACCAAAGTGAAGGTTTTGGATCGCAGTGAACTGATTCTGGATATTTTTGCCACCAGGGCCAGGACTTCGGAATCCAAACTGCAGGTAGAGCTTGCCCAGCTTGAATATTCGCTTCCCAGGTTGAAACGCATGTGGACCCACCTTAGCCGTATTGCCGCGGGAATTGGCATGCGTGGGCCTGGTGAAACCCAGTTGGAAGAAGATAAACGTCTGGTGGGTTATCGCATTCGGGATCTCAAGGAAAAGCTTCATGAAGTTCAGGCCCGCAAGGAACGTGAGGTGAAGTCCCGCAGGGGGGAGCATACCGTTTCTTTGGTGGGTTACACCAATGCCGGCAAAAGTACGCTGATGAATGCCCTGACTGGCGCGGATGTTGGAGTGGAGGACAAGCTTTTTTCCACGCTGGATACCAGGACTCGCCAATGGCACTTGAAGGAATGGGGAAAGGTGCTGCTTAGTGATACGGTGGGATTCATTCGCGATTTGCCGCACCATTTGGTGGCTTCCTTCAAGGCAACACTGGAAGAAGCCCGGCAGGCAAGGCTGCTGCTTCATGTGGTGGATGCCAGCAATCCCCAGGTGGAAGAGCATATTCAAGCGGTGAAAAAGGTTCTTTCAGAGTTGGGGTGCGGAGAAAAACCAACTTTGCTGGTTTTAAACAAGGTGGATCGTGTCACCGATCAATCCATTATTCATGTTCTACAGGCCAAGCATCCGGGTGCGGTTTGTGTAAGTGCCGCCAGGGGGCTTGGTTTGGATGACCTTCGAAATGCGGTTATTAGTGCCCTGAGTTCCGAATTTATCACTGTAAAAATAACCACAGCGGCGGGAAACGGGAAGCTGTTGGCTTTTCTGGCCTCCCATGCCGAGATTATTCGTCAGGAATTTGTTGGTGAAAAGGCAGTTTTAATCTGCTCAGTTCCAAAACACCTGAT
>JBEGQX010000169.1:0-17872 GCA_041180805.1 Planctomycetota bacterium | reverse complement strand
CAAGGGATAACCGCATCCAACTAATCACAAGCCAGAATCACTATGTCTTTAATCTCGCCTGGATCAAGGATGTTCCTTTGGGGCCCAAGAAATGAAACCATATAAAACGCGCTAAGCCGTTTCGTCAGAGATGCGTTCTCATGAAAAAAATCATTCTAATGCTTTTGGCCCTCTTATTTGTGCCTTCGGGCACCGCCCAAGCCGTGGGCAATTTCCATGGTTGAAAACGGTCCGGCTAGTGGGAAAATTGTCCTAGCGAACGAAGTACATGCTCTCAAAAACCCACGGTACCATGAAAATCTCATGGAAAACTTTCCTTGAGAGATTTTGATGGTAATATCCTTGCTGGATTTCATTCAGAAAGGGTTCGTCATGCATCATACGCTTAAAGTCTTCACATGCATCCTGGTAATCCGGTTGGCGGTTGTCCCGGCGATGGGTGCCGACCAATCCGAATGGCCGCAGTTCCGTGGTCCCAATGCTGATGGTCATGTCCATGGCCAAACATTTCCATTGGAATGGTCCGATTCAAAAAATGTGGCATGGAAAACAGCGATCCCGGGTCTGGGTTGGTCATCACCGGCACTTGTGCAGGGCAAGGTATACCTGACAACTGCCGTACCGAAGGACGGGGGATTATCTCTGAAGGCAATGGCGTTAGATGGCGGCACCGGAAAAATTGTCTGGGAACGCGAGGTAAGGGCTTTGGATAAGGCCCCGAAGATTCACTCGAAGAATAGTCATGCCAGCCCGACCCCGATCGTTCGGGATGGTTCCGTTTATGTGCATTTTGGTGCACTTGGAATGGCAAGCATTGCTGCGGCCGACGGGGCCATTCAGTGGACTAATTTTGAGATTAATTATCCACCGGTGCACGGAAGCGGTGGTTCACCGGTATTGCATGATGGCAAACTGGTGATTGTTTGCGATGGAAGCACCAACCCGTTTGTCGCGGCGATCGATGCCAAGACCGGTAAGGTCGCATGGAAACAACCCCGTTCCATTTTGGGAAAGATCAACCACTCGTTCGCAACCCCTGCGGTCACGGTGATTGATGGTAAAGCCCAGGTGATGGCACCGGGCCCGGACCATTTCGCAGCCTACGATCTTGAAACCGGTGTCGAGGTTTGGCGCGTCAAGGCACCGGGTTGGTCGGTGGTTCCTCAACCTGCAATTGGACATGGACTGGTCATCTATAACCACGACTATGACAATCCCGAGTTGCTAGCGGTCAGGCTCGGTGGCAAGGGTGATGTCACGGAATCCAACATTGTATGGAGGCTAAAGCAGGGGGCGCCCAGTTCGCCTTCTCCCCTTTTGGTTGGGGAAGAACTCTATTTTGTTTCCGACAAGGGGATTGCCTCTTGTGTGAATGCCAAAACAGGTGAACGCCATTGGATGGAAAGATTAAGCAGTGACAGTAATTATTCCGCCTCGCCGATTTTTGTGAACGGCAGGGTGCTGTTTTTGGCGGAAAACGGTTTGGCGACATGGGTTTCACTTGGGAAGAAGTTTCATGTGCTTGGTAAAAACAGCGTACCGGGTCGAACCCTGGCGACGCCGGCGTTTTCAGGAGGAGCCATGTATCTGCGCACCGATGAACATCTCTATAAATTCTCCAAATAACCCATGGCATTAAGCCATGTTGTGTCGCTAGAAATCTAGTTGAACCAAAAGCTCTAAAGAAATGAAAGCATGAAACAATCCCTTGCCTTCCTTATTACCTTTCTGATGATTCCCCTTGCATCGCTCAAGGCAGCCGAACCGGTGCAGGTTCTAATCTGGGATGAGCAGCAACCCCAGCAGAAGCAGGCCTATGGGGATCGATTTCTTGGCGAGACCATCGCTGATCATCTGAAAAAGCTGCCCGGCCTTTTGGTGAAGAATGCCAAATTCGATGATCCGGAGCAGGGCTTGAGCGATTCCGCGTTGGAAAGCGCGGATGTTCTTGTTATTTGGTCCCACCGAAAAAACCGGGAACAGGATGACAAACGCGCCGAGGCCGTTGTCAGGCGGGTGATGGAGGGAAAGCTATCCCTGGTGGCGTTGCACTCCGCACACTGGGCCAAACCATTCGTGCGATTGATGCAGGAACGCGCCAAGCTGGATGCAATGCATGAATTGCCTGAAGCTGACCGAGCTTCAGCCAGATGGGAATATGTCAACGGGGCCCCGTATTACAAGGGTGTGAAGGATGGTGACCGCCTAACCCCGTGGGTCCAGAAACTGGATGGAAATGCCTGGCGGCTCACATTGCCTCAATGTGTGTTTCCCGCCTGGCGGGCTGATGGCAAACCCTCCCATGTTCGAACACTGAAACCAATGCATCCGATTGCCGCGGGCCTTCCTGAAACCTGGGACATTCCCCAGACGGAAATGTACGGAGGCGCGTTTCATGTTCCCAAGCCGGACGAGGTCATTTTCAGGGAGGAATGGGACAAGGGTGAGCGCTTCCATAGTGGTTGTGTCTGGAATATCGGCAAGGGAAGGGTTTTCTATTTCCGGCCCGGTCACGAAACTTACCCCATTTTCAAACAGGCCGAACCGCTTCGTGTTGTCGAGAATGCCGTCCGCTGGCTTCCCAAGGATGGCGGGCGATAACCTTGTAAAGTTACCCGCGCTGTTGGTTGATGATTCAGGAAAACTTCATGAACTCGATGGATCATAGCGGCCAAATCGTGGTAGTCACCGGTGGCACAAGGGGCATTGGCGAGGGAGTCGCTCGGCACCTGGCTTCCGCGGGCTACATGGTCAAGGCGACTGGCTTTACCCAGGAAGAACTCAACCATTTCAAGGCCCAGGAAAATATCCAGACATTTCTCCTCGATGTCACGGACCAATCATCGGTAAACCGGCTTTTTGATGGTGTGGATGCGATCTTCGGGCTTATTAACTGTGCTGGTATTCTGCAGCGCAATAATGCCGAGTTTGAAATAGATAAGTTTCAACGCACCATCGAAGTCAACCTGGTCGGAACCATGCGGATGTGCCTGGCCGCGAAAGATGCCCTTGTTCGGGGAAAGGGTTCTGTGGTGAACACCGCTTCCATGCTTTCGTTCTTTGGGTCGGCATTTGTACCCGGTTATTCCGCATCCAAGGGTGGGGTTGCCCAACTCACCAAAAGCCTCGCGGCGGCATGGGCAACAGACGGGGTCAGGGTTAACGCGGTGGCACCCGGCTGGATCGAAACCGAAATGACCCGGCCCCTGGTAAGCGACAAGGTTCGTTCCGAAAGCATTCTTGATCGCACTCCCATGGGAAGATGGGGTCAGCCGGAGGATATTGCCGGTGTGGTAGAATTTCTTCTGTCACCCGAAGCCCGTTTCATCACCGGCGCAGTCATTCCTGTGGATGGTGGCTACCTGACGGTCTGATGGAACCTGGACGGAGAAGAATATGGACGAATCTTCAAAATGGATTCCCTACCGCCATAAACAGCCACCGGAATCACCCCCGGAGTTGATTGTTCCAGATATCATGCCCGCGGATGAGAAGGTTTGGGTGCCGGTTGAGCCGAATGTTTGGTTTCGGCCCCTTCTCATGTGCGTCAGCAGGGGTTACTGGTGCAACCTGCTCCGGGTTCGCCGGTCGGGGGTGTTATCCCGCCACCGCCATCCACTGCCGGTTCATGGTTTGGTCCTGAAAGGTGAATGGCGTTACTTGGAACATGACTGGGTGGCGCGGGAGGGCAGCTATGTTTATGAGACACCGGGTGAAACCCACACCCTTGTTGTGGACCCCCATGTGGAAGAGATGATCACCTTTTTCCAAGTCAACGGCGCGATGATCTATGTCGACCCGGATGGAAACACCATCGGCTATGACGATGTTTTCACGCGCATTGCCAAATGCCGCGCCCACTATGCCGCAGTCGGCCTGGGTGAAAAATATATCGATACGTTTATTCGCTGAACGCAGTTAACCCTTGATCATAGCCTAGGTTCATTCATTCTCTTGGAATAAGATTTTGGTTCTTTTTATCCCCTCATATCACATATCGCTTTTGTTTTGGCAGGGAATATGTCAAACTAAGATCCATAAAGGGAATCTAAAAACATGCGTTTTAACATGCATTTTACTTATAGGTTGCTAGTGGCTTTGATTGCGCCTTTAGCCATTCTTAAGGCTGATGACCCCTCGAACTCACTTGCTGTACCGCTTGGCTTCGTGAAGAAACATTGCGCGGATTGCCATAACAAGGATGTATCCGAGGGTGATTTTCGTTTGGATCTGCTCAGTTCCGATCTAAAGGATGCCAAAAGTCAAAAGTTTTGGGGCAGGGTGCTGGCAAGGGTTCAAAGCGGCGAAATGCCGCCTCACACTCAAACGGAACGCCCCAAAGCAGCGGAGGCAACGGCCGCACTTGCTGCTTTAAAAAGTGCTTTTCACAAGGATGCGGTAGTTCATCATGGAGAATCCGGCCGGGCCAAGGTTAGACGCCTGAACAGGATCGAGTACGAGAACACCTTGCATGACCTGCTGGGAATTGACACGCCCCTAAGGGACCTGCTGCCAGAGGACGATCTTCGTGATGGATTCACCAATCAGTCTGCCGCGCTAAGCATCTCGCCGGTGCATATCCAGCAATACATGGCTGCCGCAGACCGCGCGCTTGCCGCAGCCACCGTTCGCCAGGCAAGGCCGGAAACCAGGACCCAACGTTTTTCCTACACGAGCGACCTCGAGAAATCATTCCACGGGCATGCCCATAACAAACTCCAGTGCAATCTGCGGGGTGAAGACCTGCATTTCTTCCTGGACACCCACATCGAGGTTCCGGCATACCTGCGCCAATTTGAATCCGTAACCACCGAGAAGCCCGGCAGATATCGTGTTCGCATCACCACCGAGGCCCGCGATACCACCGATGGCGAAAATCTTATCTTCAGTGTCTGGCTTGCCGCGGGTGGTAAAAGGCGTGAATTACTGGGTCATTTCGATGCCATTCATCGCAAGGAAACCGTGGTGGAGATCACCCGGCCATTCCAAAGCGGCGAAACACTCATCGTGGCGCCTTACCGCATGGCAAAGGTCCGCATTGATTCGGGTTACAGTATTTACCTGCCGGATAAACAGGAGAAGATTCCCAAGGGTTGGCATGCGATCAACAATCCCAATCCCCCGATAGCCACGGTTGGGCCGGCAATCGTTGTTAAACCGCTTGAAATCACCGGGCCACTGTTGGAAAACTGGCCACCACGCGGCCATGTCCTGCTCTATGGTGAAAAATCGGAATTGGTGGCTGCGACCGAGGTTGCGAAATCCTCGCGGGTTCCAGATACCATTCTTCGTCCGGTTCGTGGCTACCGCCAGCTCAAGGATCCCGTCACGGTGCGGTTACCTTCCGGGCAGTCCGATTCCGCCATTCGAGAGGCGCTTGCCCGATTCATCAGCCTTGCGTTCCGTCGCCCCCCGACCGGCATCGAGGTGGATTCCTACGCAGACATGGTTCGTGAGCGGCTTTCGAAGGGGGAATGCCTGGAGGTCGCATTCAACGCGGCGCACCGGGCCGTGCTTTGCTCCCCGGAATTTTTGTTTCTGGTGGAGCATGGTCCTGCGCTCAACAGCCATGAACTTGCATCCCGCCTTTCCTATTTCCTGTGGCGCAGCGCGCCAAATGAGGAATTGCGCAAGCTGGCAGATGCGGGAACACTGGCACAACCTGAGGTTCTCCGCAGGGAAACCACCCGCCTCATGAACTCACCCCGTTTTGATTCCTTCGTCAGGGATTTTCTTTCCCAATGGCTGAATCTGCGCGAGATGGACGCCACCACGCCGGATCGCGACCTTTTCCCGGAATATTTCGAGGCCATCCATGATGGCCGCCAGGATATCCTGCTGCATGATTCCTTGGTTGGGGAGACCCGCGCCTTTTTCAGGGATCTGTTGCAAAATGACCTGGGCGTGGCCGACATGGTTTCCGCAAGGCATACTTTTCTAAACCAGCGCCTTGCCGAGCATTATGATCTGCCCGGGATCAAGGGTGCCGAATTGCGCAAAGTCGAACTACCCGGTGATAGCGTGCGCGGCGGCCTGCTCACCCAGGCGAGTATCTTAAAGGTGACCGCAAACGGAGCCAACACCTCCCCTGTGCTAAGGGGGGCCTGGCTGCTGGAAAGAATTGTCGGAACACCGGTGCCACCACCGCCCCCAAACGCAGGCGGCATAGAACCGGACACCCGCGGCGCCACCACCATCCGCGAGCAGCTAGCCAGGCACCAGTCCGTCAAGACCTGCGCAGGCTGCCATCAAAAGATCGATCCCCCGGGGTTTGCCCTTGAATCCTTCGACCCCATCGGTCGCCACCGTGAATATTACCGAACCACCGAGAAAGGCGAAAAACTCAAGGATGCCAAAGTCTTCTATGGTGGACATTACGGCGCTGTCAAATATCTGAAGGGGTCCCAGGTGGATTCCAAAAGCCAACTTCCCGGGGGTCGCGAAATCGCCGATGTGCGAGCCTACAAAAAGGCCCTGGCTGCTCAGCCAGAACTTCTTGCGCGATGCTTTGTCCGCAAGGTTGCGACATTCGCCACCGGGGTGGGCGTGGATTTGCAGGATGAATTCATGGTTGATAAGGTGCTTGAAGCTTCCAAACCTTCCGGGTACGGGCTTCGCACCATTCTCCATGAAGTGATCCAGAATGAACTGTTCACACGGAAATAAACGGGGGAGAAGAGATGAAAACTCTGCCAAGACGGCTTTTTTTGAGGAACGCGGGCGTTGCGATCGCGTTGCCGCTGTTGGATTCAATGGTTACTCCCCCCGTTTGTGGGGCCGCACCCTCGGAACCCCCGAAGCGGATGGTTTGTATCGGGGTCCCGTTTGGGTTTGATCCAACCGCCTTTGTCCCCGTCACCACGGGCAAGGATTACGCGCTGCCTTCCCACCTCAACCATCTGGCCGCTTATCGAAATGACTTCACGTTGATCAGCGGTCTAAGCCACCCCAATACGGGTGGCGGCGGCCACAAGGCAGAGGCGGTGATGCTGACAGGCGCCCCCTACCCGGATTATTCGCATAACCTCAAAAACACCATCTCCGTGGATCAGGCCTTTGCCATGCGTTTTCGTGGCGAGACCCGCTACGAAAGCTTCGCCCTTACCACGCAGGGCCAGTCGCTTTCAGTGACCGCCAACGGGGTTTCCATCCCGGCGATGGATCGGCCTTCGGCTGTTTTCAAGAAGCTTTTCCTGGCTGCAACCCCGGCCGAGATGGATGCGGACCTTCGCCGTATTGACGAGGGGCGCAGCATGCTGGACTTTGTCCGGGATCGCGCCAAGAGCCTGAATCAAACCATCAGCAGTGCCGACCGCCAGAGGGTTGAGGAATACTTTGAGTCCGTGCGCGATGTGGAAAGACAGCTCAAGATGACCCGCGAATGGGTGAATCGTCCCAAGCCAAAGGCCATCGGCTCGGAACCCCGCGACATCAGCGACAACCAGCAGCAGAAAGCGAAATTCCAATTGATGATCGACATGATCCACCTTGCGCTGGTGACGGATTCCACGCGTGCGATCAGCCTGATGACCTTCGGAATGCACCACGATCTTTCGCACCATGGCAAGGAACCCAAAAAGCTTGCCGCCTGCCGGCAGGTCGAGGTGGAACTGATCCAGTCGTTCGGCGGTTTGCTGCAAAAGCTCAAGTCCGGTAATGAAGGGGGCAAAACCCTGCTTGATTCAACCATGGTGCTTTTGACCAGTAACCTTCGCGATGGCAACAGTCATTGGACCTACAACCTACCCACCATCCTTGCCGGGGGCGGTTTCCAACACGGGCAGCACCTTACCTTCAATCGACCTTATTTGGACGAAGTCAAGCAGGAACTCAACGCCGCGCCCGGTTCCAAGTTCAATCCCGAGAAGCGCATTCCCCTGATGGGCCAGGACCAGCAACCCCTTTGTAACCTGTACACATCCATGCTTAGGAAGGGTGGGGTGGAGATCGAAAGGTTCAGCACGGCCACTGGGTCTCTGGAAGGTCTCGTTTAAATCCCAGTTCCATAGTGGAAACAGTCTCTTCCCAAGGTGATGTTACGGAAACACCCGCTCATGTATTTGATGTTTCATGTCATTTCAGGTTTATTGTTTGCCGGACAAATGAATGCTTACAACTGGCCCCTGGACGGGGTTTCCGAAAGCATGATCCTCCGGGGCAGTGTGAGCACTCTTCCGGGCGCCTCTGGGAAAAGTATGGTGCTGGATGGAGAATCGCTGATAGAACTCAAGGATAGTGCAAAACTCACCAGCGGAGCATTTACCGTCTCGTTGTGGTTTAACCCCTACGACCTTCGCAATGGACAGCAGATGCTTGCCGGGAAAAACCGTTACTCGCTTAATCAGCGACAATGGAGCCTTATCATAGATCCGGATGGTCACCTGAGGGCATACTTGCACCAGGGCGGTTGGACCACCATATCAAGTGCGGAGCCTCTAAAGCCAGGCTCCTGGCATTTGGCGAACCTTGTGGTGGATTTGGAAAATGCGGAACTTTTCCTCAACGGAAAGTCCGTTGGCAAGGCCAGGCTTAAAAAGCCAATAAAGGTCACGGACGCACCCATCACGCTGGGTGGTATCTGGGATGCAGAACGTATCCATCAAGCCTTTCGCGGTGCCTTGGATGAATGCTCGGTGGATTCACGGATTCTCACTCCGCAGGAAATTGCAACCAGGTACAAGCCTGTTTCCCAAAAGCATGACCTGCCCAGGATGGCTTCTGTGCCACCGCTTTGGGATGGAAGCCAGAAACTCCCAAAATCGGCTGAACTGGAACAGGTGTCCGGCTTGCAGTTTCATGTCATCAAAAATAAGAGGCCAGACACCGATGGCTGCAACTTCACGCTTGGCGTCGGGCTTGCCTGGCACAAAGGCAAGCTCTACGCCTCCTACGCCTACAACAAAGACAAAGAGAACACCATCACCGAGGAGGCGCACGCCCGGGTGAGCGGTGATGGGGGCAAGACCTGGGGGCCGCCCGTGGTCATCGATTCTGGTGATGGCGACCTGGGTGTAAGTCATGGTGTGTTCCTGTCCCACGGTGGAAAGCTATGGGCGTTCATGGGAGCTTTTCATGCACACACCCGGCTTTACCACCGCGTCCATACAAGGGCCTATGTGTTGAATGAAACAACCGAAGCATGGGAACCGAAGGGCCCGGTCCTGAAGAATGGATTCTGGCCGATGCAGGAACCTCTTAAAATGGCAGATGGAAACTGGATCATGGCCGGTTTCCGGATCGGGCCGCATGGGCAGGAAGGGAACCTCCCGGCCGTGGCCATCAGCAAGGGCGATGACTTCACAAAATGGGACCTGATTGTGATACCTGCTTCACCAGGGCTTGGAACCATCTGGGGCGAATCCACGGTCCTTCTGGATGGTAAACGCATCCTCAATATATCCCGCTATGGCAAGAAAGCGCTCGCCCTGCTTTCCGTAAGTGAGGACCATGGCAGAACCTGGACATCCTCCGCGCCCTCAAACCTTCCCATGGCAACCAGCAAGCCGTATGCGGGCATCCTAACGAATGGCCAGCGCTACCTTGTCTGTACAACCACCGCGGACAGTGGGGTTGCACGATCACCACTGACTATCGCTGTAGGCAAGCCGGGTGAATCGGTCTTAAGCAAGGTATTCCTCATCCGCCGTTCGGTTTTCCCTGAAGGTCCCGGGGTTTCAGCCGCCAATGCCGACTTCAGCTATCCCTATGCCATCGAGCATGAAGGCAAACTCTATATCGGCTACACGCACAAGAGTCATGTGGCCAATGAATTGGCTGTCATTCCCATTTCAAGTTTGGAGATCAAGCCTTAGGTCTTTGAAGTTTTCATCAGTAAAATCTAATTTTTTGACCCCTCTGGGTCTTTTCAAATGATTTTTAACTCGCCAAAATCATTCGCTGGATGTGTGATTCCAGGGGAAATTCCGATTTTGCATAAAGCTAATCGATGGAATGATTCAGAAACAACCTAACGAAGAATGATGCCAACCCGGAAAAGATTGAGGTTATTCCAAATCACCGGCAACCACGGTTGCAACAATTGGAGAAATGGCAGTTGAAATCGGTATGGAACCATCCCTTGAAGTATCCTTGGACACCCGGATTTTTTTTGGCATCCGTACATTCCTTGCCAGGCCGGTGATCCGAAAAGCGGAAATGACCCAACCAGTGGCATCGATCTCCCACCACCTGTGGCCATGGTAAGCGGCAGTCGGATAAGCATGGTGGTTGTTGTGCCATCCTTCTCCAAAGGTAAACAGGGATACCCACCAAAGGTTGCGGGACTGGTCGCTTGTTTCGTAGTTTCTGTATCCCCAAATATGGCTTGCCGAATTGATAAGCCATGTCATGTGCCAAACCAGTACCACGCGCATGCATAGTCCCCATAGAAGCCATGACCAGCCGCCAAGGCTGCAAAGGGTTGCTGCAAGCAAAATATTCCAAACGACATAAGTGCTTTGGAAAAACCGTCCGATAGGTTCCCTGGTCAGGTCGGGAATGTACTTGTCAACCAGCAATGCACGGGTCTTGTCATCCCTTTGGCAAATGAGCCATAGAACATGGGACCACCATGTGCCATGGAGTGGGGAATGAGGATCGCCTGCTTTGTCGGATCGTGCGTGGTGAACGCGGTGTGCAAGAGCCCAATATAACGGAGCACCCTGCAGGGCGAGGGTACCGGCCAGATGGACGAAAAATCGGGGGAAAGGATGTAAGCTCAAACCCCTGTGAGTGAGCATTCGATGATAACCGAGCGTTATTCCAATGCATCCGGTAAAGCAATACAGGCCAACCATCCATGCCAGGCCCGACCAACTGAAATGGAAAAAGGCGGCAATGGCTCCCACATGCATCAGTAAAAGAAAGGCTAAAGTAAGCCAATTGATTTTAGCGAGGCTAAATTTTGGTGGATTGAAATAAATGGTTTCCAAATCCGTATGGATGGGAAGAGTAGTCTGGCTCATCAATTTTCCATCCTGGATTGGAGAATCGGGTGCTGTTCAACGCAAAGGCACTCAACAATTAATGTCTTATTCAAAAAGATGTGATTTTCCAGCCGATAGTTGATGCCAGGCAAACCAAGCATCAAGGAATAGGCGGGATTCAATATCCATCCAAGGAATGCGTGATGGTGGAACATCATGGTTATTTAAAGCTTTTTCGTGAAACAATGCATCGATTCTGGAAAAAGGAACTACTTTTTTTTACCGTTCAGAATTCGTCCTATGATTGTGTGACGTACCATCCATTCGTAGCTGGCAAATAGAATCAGCATGGTTATTAGAAACCCCAAAGTGAATTTAACCCATGCCGGGGCTGGCAGATAAAGAAAAAGCCACTGCATGCACAGTACCGGTGGAATATGGGTTAGATAAAGCCAGTAGGAAGAATCTGCCACATAACGAAAAAGCTTGCTTTCCCTTTGAACCAAACGGTTTGCCAGACCGATGGATCCAAGCACCATCAACCAGGTGTAAAGCGATTGAAGTAAGGTGTTTAGAAACCTCTGCTCCTTTGTGGCCAACACCAATGGAAATAAAACCAGCATTGCCACTGGTAACGCCAAGCGCCAATGTCTGCCAAGAAAACATTCGTTATCTCCCAACCGGAAGTACCAGCTCCCGAAAAAGAAGAAAACCGCGTAGTATAAAAACACATGCGGCTTGGGGATTAGACCTGGCGAAAAGTCCGGGCCGACCGGCAAATGAAAAACCTTCGGAAAATAATCCAGGGTCATCCATGCCTGCATGAAGCAGGTCAGGACAAAGGCTACCAGCAATCCAGGGTAAATAAGACTTGTTTTGTCTGTTGATCCCGGGCCATTAGGATGGCATAAATAATCCAGAATGTAATGAATCACGCATAGCCACCAGAGGAACCAAAGAAACCATAAGTGTTCAAGGGATGCATCTTGAAGCAGGTTGATTTTCTGCCCCGCGATGCTCACCACATTTTGATCAGAAGCGAGCCATTCGAAATACCGCTGCATCCAGCCAGGAAGGCCTTCCATGGATTTGGGTGGGGAGGTTTGCTCTGGCGGGCTTGGGGTGCCGAATTTCTCCATGGAAAAACCCCTTAAAAACTCAATCACAGCCCGGTGGCCATTCTCAAGGACACTCATATCCTCTGGAAACTTGCCCTTGGAGAGCAGAATAATTATGCGTGTTTCATCATAAGGTTGATGGGCAGCCGTCCAGGCAGATTTACCTGAACCAGTGGCATGAAATGGGTCGCCACCCTTTTCCATCAGGAGTTTCAGCAGGTCGACCCTACCGAGGAGTGCTGCCATGGAAAGCGAGTTGTAACCGTTTCGGTTACTGGCCATCGGGTTTGCGCCACGCTCCAGCAGAAGATTCGTAATTGGTTCCGATTCGCAAAGGACTGCCCAGTTCAGAGGAGTAAAGTGCTGGCGTTTTTCAGGTTCCTCCAGCAACTCATTTGGCCCTTTTTCCAAAAGATGCAGCACCTGCATGCTGTCGCCCTGCTGAATTGCCTTAAACATGGGGTTTTGCGGATGGCTGGCATTGGCAGCTACTGCAAAGAATTCAACTACCTTGTCCAGCGGAATAATGGTTGCAAGGCTGATTGCAAATGGTATCAGAATTCGTGCCGCTCGATTTTTAAGCATCGTTCCAGTGCCCTGACGGCAGGCAAGCATGGCGGTGAAAAAACCACTGACCAAAAAAAATAGCGGCATCCGGAAGCCATGGATTAGGTTTATTGCCCATTTAAAAATATGGCTTTGACTGTCATCCATGACCACCCATACTATTCCCGAATAGGCTAGCATGGAGTGTAAGCAGATCCCTAGAAGCATGGCACCAGCCCTAAGCGCATCAAGGTCATGCCTTCTTGCATTGGGTATATTGGTTCTATCTGGCAAAGCGGATATATCTGCTTTGGCGTGATTTCCCGTTTCCATAGGTTCTTTTTCTGTAAAGCCTCAGGTCAATTCCATGGGGAGTTCTTTTTCTTTAAAACCTCAGGTCGTTTCCGGTCGTCTAAAGCGAAGCATCCACCATCCAAGAAACAGGTAAAGAATGATTTGCGCGGTCATTCCCGCCAGTGCCAGGGGAACCGACTGTATGAAACTATCACCAAAAATTCGCATGTACGTCGGTAAAACTACCATCCCATTTTCCATGGGTGAGATCTGGCTGGCGCGAAGTCCCCAGTAGGTTGGTGATATCAAGAAGGCTACCGTTTTGGGAATGGTTGTTGTCGCAAGGGACATCGCGGTCCCAAGGGTCAACTGGGGCAGCATCATGGCACCCAAAAGGATGATTGCACGGTCCGGTTTAAGGGTCAAAGCACCCAGCACCACACCAAGACAGGCACAGCCAAGTGCGGCAAACCAATGGGCGAGTAACATGGGTATGAGGCCAATGCGATAATCCGTTGGGATTGGTTCGAGTCCGCTGATCAGTTGCCTGACATGGAAAAGTGATTCAAGAATTCCGTCGAAAATGAATGTCTGGAACCCGGTCGCCAGAAGGATAATACTCATCTTCGAGGCAAGGTAGGCAAGAGGCGACAAACCCACGGCCTTTTCCCGTGCAAAGATTGCACCATCCCGCACCATCAGGGTCAACCCCAGGAGCATTCCCATGAAAGAAATGCCCATGACCTGTACTGAAAGGTACTTGAATGTGGTAAGGGGGTTCTTGATCATTTTGTCCGGGAAAATAGTTTTTGTGCCGTCTATGGCACCTTGAATGATTTGATCCAGTTCATCGCTCGCCAGGCTTTTGCGCATGGCAGGTTTTTTTCCCAGCATGTAACCTAGTTGGGCCTTGATGGTTAGATTTTCTTCCTCGAGACCATCACTTTTTGCTGCTTCATGCAACACCGGCCAGAAAACCTTGAATGAGCTTTTCTCATCCTCGTTGAGGTCACGGGTCAGCATGATGTTTCGCGAGAAATCCACCATCCAATGACAGCCAATGAGTATAAGTGCAAAAAGAGCGGGCATAAGGGCTGCCAGAAATAAATATCTTCGGTCGCTGACGGTGGCAGCAAATTCCCGCTGTGTAAGTATCTTGGCTTGCCGCGTGATTTCCCGAAACCGTGCCGGAATACTTCTTGGGGGTGGAGCTGTAGCAGTGGCAAATTCAGTAATTGCAGCCGTTTTAGGCAATTCTTTTACCCATTTTTCCGTCCCCTCATCTTCCAATCGGACAAAGGCATCTGGCAAATACTCCACTCCGAAATGGGCACAGGCACCCCCGGGCGGCCCCTGATACACCACCTTCCCATCCGCCAGGATAAGTACCGTGTCTGCCTTGGATATGTTGTCCATGTGATGGGTAACACAGAGGACCAATTTGCCCTGCTTGGCTGTCTTGGAGAGAACCTCCATCACTCTGGCCTCCGAGGCAGGATCCAGGCTGCTGGTTGCCTCGTCCACAAGAAGAATCGATGGATCCACCACCAATTCCGATGCCAGTTCGACTCGTTTATGTTCCCCACCGGATAGGGACGAAACTTTTTGGTCACCCAGATGTTCCAAGCCCATGGAATGTAGAGTCGCATCCACATGGTGCTCAATTTCCTGGACGCTGGTATCGGTGGGCAATCTTAATTTTGCCGCAAACCAAACCACTTGTCGCACGGTTAAGGTTTCCTGGAGTGACATTTTCTGAGGCGCATAACCAACAAGTCCATTCAAGATGGTTGGGTTTGAAAGAATGGGAAATCCACCAAAAAGCAAGCTTCCACTTCCGGTGGCCTGATGACCTTGCATGCACCGAACTAATGTTGATTTACCAGCCCCACTTGGGCCAAGCACACAGACGAATTGACCGGGTTTGAAGGTGAAGGATACCCCGTCCAAGATTGGCTTTTTCCGGCCAGGAACAATTACTGTCAGGTCTTTTGCCTCCAGGTTTGGTGTTCCGTGCCTGTTAATTACCGTAATGGTGTTATTCTCATCCAGCCACAGTGCCTGGGGGCCAAGATTTAAGGTTGTTTGAGGTTTCCAGACCGCCTCCCCCTGAACAGGCGATCCGTTCAAGGTCACCCCATGGGTGCTTCCCAAGTCTTTCACCATCAAGCTGCCATCAGGTTCCCGCCGCAGCGATGCGTGAGTTCTTGAAACTGCCGGATGATTAAGCCAAATATCGCTTGTCGGACTGCGACCGATGAGAATTTCCAGTTTATTCGCAAACAATTCTGAAAGTTTGAAAATTGTCTGTAAATCGGTCCTAGCATGCCTTGTATACCAGGGAGTTGGTAGATTACTTGTTTTTTCACTCATGGTTGCTTTCCGTTTGTGTTTTTTTCTGGAAATGTTTTTTCATCGGGGCTCTCGAAGCCTAACCCCTTACGCAAGAATTGGAGGAGGTGGGCATTCCTGTAAATACTGTTTATAGCCCGTTGCAGATTCCATTGGGAATTCTTGTTCATCGTAATTGCCATGAACGGAAAAACCATTTCATCCGTGGTGTTTTCCCCCATAAAGATAGCTTGTGGTGGCTTGTGTGGGTTGTGTGGGTTGCCACTGGTGTTGTCCATAAGTGACGAAACATGAACCTTACTGCCTTTGGCAACAGGTATGGGCTCGAGAAATGTGTACAACTTTTGCCAGTTGAAATCATATAGAGGCACATGGACCAAGGTCTGGCGGGTACCGTCAGGGCGCACAAGTGTGATTGTTTGTGAAAGGGTAAGAAAGTGACCGTGTGGAGCAATACTCACAATCTGGCAGTCCTCCTCCACCGGCCACTCAAAATTGGTATGCTTGCGTTGGTTCGGAGGCATCACCAGAAACCCCTCATCATTAATATTTGTAATACGGAGTTCCATGGTCGGATTGGTTTCTTCCTTGGCAAAGTACAGTTCTATCGTGGAAAGGTCAGTCTCCACCTTGCCAGTACGGTGGTAGTGCATTTGGACCAACAGGTCGGAGTTTGGGGGAATGGTTTCGCAATATCCTTTGAGAACCTTATAGGAACCGCTGCCTGGTGCGTAACCCCCTATCATCTCAAACTGATGCTGGTTGGACTTGTTACCGGGATTCAAGTATTTAGCCAGCTTTGGACCCTGGCCATAACCCGGCCCCTTGTCTCCTGGCAATAAACCAAAATCAATAAGGTCCTTGTCAGAGGAACTCTTTGAAAGACTGCCGGAATCACCGAAAAAAATCAAGGAATGGTGAACCACTTTTGTATTGCCAGGGACTAAACGTATCGCCCGAATTTTCAATTCATGGTTCAGGTTCAATTTAAAAACTAAAAAACGGTACAGGTCATCACCTGTCGCTGCCAGGGTCATCGGGCCGGATTGTTTGAGAACCATATCCGGCTTGCCAAGTTCCCCTTCCTCTGGATCGGTGGAGGGTAGCTCAAGGGGTTTGGCTGGAAGTGTACCCTTGGGCATACCTTCCGCAAGCCATTTTCGTAGCAGATCCATGTGTATGGGTGACGGATTTGGAATTAGGTTTTCTATCGCAAAATCCGATTCAGCCTGGCCAGGCGGCATCATCTTCTGCTCGATTAGCTTGATGGCTGTCTCCATCCAGAGGGTTGCATCGTCATAAGTCGCCAGCGAAAATGGCGCCACACCTTTATCCTGATGACAAACCACGCAATGCTTGTAAAGAAATGGCTGAATGTCCCGGTAGTAAGTCACCTTTCCGTTGGCATCAGGCGTTGGCTTGCGTATTTCTACCGGGCAGCCTACCGCCTCGGTTTCGGCCACTCGAACCGGGTTTCCCTGAAGCACATCCCTTATCGCCTCCAACAAATCGTGCCGTCTTGCCTTGGAACGCTTTCCCAATTGTTCAACCCGGTCGTTGATCCGGCCCTTATAAAGAATTTTTCCATCCTTGTTTAGCAATATTGCAGTTGGGACAACCTTCACGCCCATTTTTGCAGCTACCAAATTATCCCTGTCCAGATAGAGAGGGAAGGTTACTTGGAACTCTTTTTTAAGGCGGTTGATATCCTCGTCATCATCCCTTGCTATCAGCAGTCCCAAAATGCCTACCCGTCCATCCGGACTGGCTTTTAAAATATCTGCAGAAGCCTCAGTTAATGCTTTCTGTGACAAGGGACAGTCGGAACCCACAAGCAGCACCACCATCAGGTCTTTACCAACGGAAAGGTCCTTTAAACTCGTTGCCTTTCCCCCCTCTTCTGTAACCATGAGTTGCAAGGGGTTGGTCTGTGCCAGGGAGGGAAGGGAATACAAGCTGAAACAAAAAATAGGTAATGTTGCCCAAATCAGCCATATCTTTGGCATTTGGCGCATGTTTAGGCTCCTATTGTATCTGGCCAGAATTCTTATCCGATGAAAGGAACTGGGCTTTAGCATATTTTATAATTTAATTTAGTAATTTTTAACAAGTGTTAAGGTATCAGAAATTAAAATTAGATTTACGCGCACGTTTGCAAATCACTCCAGCAGGTGGGTGCTTCCACATATATATGGGTTATTTTCCTGAGTGATTCCATTTAAACTGGCTAAGAATTGACAATTTTGATGATGTGATTTAGATTTAGGATTGTAAATTCCTTCCTTGGGCAAAATTCTTGCGCTGATTTTCTGGTGTTTTTATGCAGCATTCGCAATTCTTTGCCCACTTTCTTTTGTTTTTTTCTTTCTTCCTATGTGCCGGCAATACCGGTTTTGGCAGGGAAACCTTAGAGGCTTTCCTTGAAAAGCATTGCAACCGATGTCATGGACCAGAGAAACCCAAGGGGGAGCTCCGGTTGAATCAGCTCTCCAGGGATTTCAAATCGGGTGCCGATTCCCATCGTTGGGCGGAGGTTATCGAGCGGGTTAATGCCGGCGATATGCCCCCCAAGAAGGAACCACGGCCCACACAGGATGAAATCGCCGGGTTTGTTTCCAAATTAGACTCGCTGATCAA
>JBEGQX010000168.1:0-4092 GCA_041180805.1 Planctomycetota bacterium | reverse complement strand
CCAAAAAGAACGCACCCAACCCCGAGACGGTTGGCTGGGCCTACGAAACCACCAAGGGCAACCGCGCCTTCACCTTCACCGGCGGGCATGCGCATTCCAATTGGGAAAAAGATGGCCTTCGTCAACTCGTGGTGAATGGCATTCTCTGGAGCGCCGGACTAACCATCCCGGAAAAAGGCGCCCCCAATAAACTCGCCCCTGAAGATTTAAAGGCGAACCTGCAAAACAAACCTGCCCCAAAGAAGAAGTAACCCGCCGGCAAATAGAGCGACTATTTGATTTTGCCAAAAGCAGCCAACTGCTGTTGAGCGTCTTTTTTTAGTTTGCCATAGACCAGGGCACACAGGTCAAAGATCCTAGGGGCGGTTAGGGAATAAAAGTAACACCTTATTTAAAAGCCGTGATTAAACAGGTTTTCCGAATTGGAATTTAATATTACTTCTTCAAAGTGACAAAACTAACTACAAAAAGCAGAAAGCTTTCAATTTTTCCCAAACACCCTTGCATTTCCATGTTTAACATCTTTCCTATTTTGACAAATGCGTACCGGATGTTATACTGTCTATTGTAGATCGTTTCCATTTAGAACCTTTTTTAGAGATACCTGTGATGACCAAACCTTATTCTTGGAAACGCCACCTTAAATTTCTATTTGGTCGCTTGATTTTTAACGACTTTCCATTGATGCGTGCCTCAAGGTTGCTAGAACCCCTAAGTCAATTTTTTTCTGCCAGGCATAAAACCTCCCGGCCCATTCGAAACATCCCTAATCTTTTTGCCCTCGAGGACCGCCTGGTTCCGGCACAAGTGCTTTTTGAAAGTCCCGCAGCTACCAGCTATCCCACAATTTGGGGAGATACCCCCGATCCTAACCTAGTACCAGCAGATGACGCCACTTTCACTTTATCATCGGTAGTGATCACAAAGGATTATCAGGGCAATTTAATTGACTTTAATCAAGATGGCAGTGGTGACTTTATCAATCTGGGAAACGCCGTACAGGTACTTAACTACACTACAGCAAGTCCAACTATTGTTGCAAGCTTTTCGCATTTAGGCAATGCATATGTAAACACTCCTTTTAATGGGCCTCAAGTAGTCACTCCGAATAAAGTTTTCTCTGGTACCGTGAATTCTTCTCCACTCGCAACTGTGGCGGTTGTGGACCTCAACGAGGACGGATACCAGGATATTCTAAATATTGAAACTAGTAACGGATCGGTCAATAAATACCTTTGGGATCCCGTCCAAGGCAAGTTTGGAAATAGAATTTCATTGTCAAATATCACCGTACCACCAGGTGGTGTTAGTTCTTATGGCCAACTTCAGTTACGAGACCTCAACGGTGACAACATCCCAGACATGGTGGTTCCTTTTTTTAACACACCATCTTCAACCTCTGATATCCACCTTCTTACTAGCTTTGGTGTGTATTTTGGAAAAGCTGAATCGAATGGAAAATGGATCGGAGCTTTCGATTCCAATTTGGTGGCTGAACTTCCCCTTACAACAATTTCCCAAAATATTTATTCAACTTCCCGAGTGGGTTCGGTGGATTCTAGCTGTTCCGTGGATGTAAACCCGCGGCTTGGTGATTTCAACAATGATGGGTCCGTTGATGTGGCAATACCTGATGGCACCGGGATTCGTGTTTTCTTAAACCCGGGCAATGGGGTTTTTAATGCGAATCAGGGCATAAATTTCAACAGTGTAAATTCCAGTCCCGGGGCAAATTTAGTAATTGGGGACCTGAATAATGATGGATTACCTGATTTGGTATCAAGCCCCAATTATTATATTTCTAACGTTCAGTCTGTTGCGGGACCATTAACCATCTACCTGAATACCAGTCAGGGTAATACCCTTTCATTTACAACTAATTCGCAACCTGGCCATGGTTCAGGTTATAGTGGCGCCCTTAACCTTGCCGATTTAAACCAGGATGGCAAGCTGGACTTGATTGTGGCTCCCGGTATTTCAACCGAACAAACCGTAGTGGTGTACGAAGGGATGGGAAATGGTAATTTTGGGGCAGGGAGTAACTTTCTTGGATATACCAATGTAGACAATTACTACACAGCCACTAATCCCAGAACAATATTGGGGATTGGTGTTTCCGATATAAATAACGACAGCCTGTTAGATTTGGTAGTCGTAGCGTCTGACTCTGCTACTAGTAGGTACCTCGTTGGCATTACCGGTATTTCCATTAACGACACTTTCCAAACTCCCAAGGTTACTCCTACCTCGTTGACAGATGCCACTACCGGGCAAAACTACTCTCTTCAGTTAGCCCACACAGGTGGAAACCCCGATAGGTCTTATATTTATTCCTTGAACCCCAACAGCGTTCGATTGCCAGCCGGTTTGACACTTTCACAATCAGGACTTCTTTCGGGAAACCCCACTCAGGCTGGTTATTATCAGTTATTGGTGGATATTAACCAACCCAATGGCATGAGTGGATCCACTTTGGTTGGATTACGCGTAAATAGCGCGTCCCCCGGTGTGCTTACCATAAGTCCGGCGACCATCCCCAATGCGGTTGCTGGAATACCATACAATCAGCAATTAACCACATCCGGTGCCACAGGCACATTGGTCTATTCGGTTTCTGCCGGGCAATTACCAAGCGGATTAACATTAAGCTCTGGTGGACTTATCGCTGGTTCCCCAACAAGCACAGGCGTCAGTACTTTTACAGTTAGCGTATTGGATTCCGCTGGAACAATCGGATATCGCCCATATTCCATCACAGTTACCACCAACCCCTCCCCGCCTTTGGCGAGGCCTTCCATTATTGCCGGGTCAGGCGAGGGCGGCTTGGTTACGATTTTTAACGCGGATGGTACCCCAAGATTGACTTTTGCCCCGTTCGGGACTTCCTACAAGGGGGGGGTAAATGTAGCACAGGGAGATATCAACCGTGATGGTGTCGAAGACCTTGTGGTCGCAGCCGGATCTGGTGGTGGCCCCCATGTAATCATTTATAACGGCCAATCACTTGCGGTAATGCAATCTTTCTTCGCATATTCTCCTTCCTTTACTGGTGGCGTTAGTGTTGCAACAGGGGATGTTGATGGTGATGGCCAGGTTGACATTGTTACTGGCCCAGGATTTGGTGGCGGACCACATGTTGAGGTGTTCAATGGTTCCAACCTCCAATTAATGGATTCGTTTTTTGCCTTTGATCCTAATTTCCTTGGTGGCGTAAATGTGGCCACAGGGGATTTAAACAATGATTTAAAGGCGGACATAATTGTTGGGGCAGGTCCAACAGGTGGACCTCATGTAAAAACTTTCAGCGGTGCGGATCTTTCGGTGCTAAGCTCATTCATGGCATACAGTACCCAATTTACAGGTGGGGTATATGTAACCTCGGGTGATGTTAATAATGATGGCGCCTTGGAAATCATCACAGGCCCAGGCAAAGGCGGTGGGCCGAATGTAAGGGTATTTAATGGGCAAAACGGCACCATGTTATCCTCATTCTTTGCCTTTGGACTTTCCAACACCGGTGGAGTTAATGTATCCGCGGCCGACCTTAACAATGATGGCAGCGCTGATATAGTTGCAGCACTTGCATCGCAGGGCGCAACAATTTCCACCTTTAATGGTTTAAGCCTTGCGCAAATCCAAACATTCCTGGCGTTTTCGAATCCTGTTGGCGCAAGTGTTTCAGCAAAATAATTTGCTGAAACACGCAATGGAATTCAAAACGATGAAGAAATGATTCTATTTAAAATCATTTGATTTGCGCGAATATTTCTAACTGCTGTTGAGCGTCTTTTTTTAGTTTGCCACAGACCAGGGCACACAAGTCAAAGATCATGGGATCGGCGATGGAATAAAAGACCTGATTGCCATCCCTTTTACGATCCAGTAACCCCGCATCATGCAAAATGCCCAACTGCTTGGAAACATTCGCCTGCTTGCAGGATGTTGCCAGGACGATTTCATTAACCGAAAGCGGTTTTTGCCGAAGGTTTTGAAGAATATCCAACCGGGTGGGTTCGGCAAGCACCTCAAAAAGCTTTGCCACCGCCTGAAGCTGTCCCAAATCCAACAAACCCTTGGCCATGCTGCCTCGTA
>JBEGQX010000167.1:0-5846 GCA_041180805.1 Planctomycetota bacterium | reverse complement strand
AAGGAAAGAACGCGTCATATTCCTCAGGCGGAGTCTATTGTTGCTAACGAAACCGGAAAATTTATTTCTGATTGGGCGCGGAGAAAGAACGGCCCTGTCATAGCCAAGCTCAATCAGGAGTTTGAAAACAAAAGAAAGCTCATTGTTGATAATTTGCTATCAAGATTGAACGGTAAGCTTGATGACGCTGACAAACAATACATAGAAGGCGCTTTCCGTTTGCTTCAAAACCAGTTTTTGCACGGTCCCATCAGCGCACTTGCTGAAGAAATAAAGCGAGAGGCAAATACACATCAGTCCCTTTTGGATGCCATTCGCAAATTGTTCCGGTTGCAGGATTGAATGGTGCAACCATGCGAAAAATCCTGATAACGGGCGTGGCTGGTTTTCTTGGAAGTCATCTTGCGCATTTCTTGCTGGAAAAAGGGAATCTTGTCTTGGGTATCGACAAGATTCCCCTGGAAGAAGCTTCAAATATTAGTCCATTTAAAGTTCATCCTAATTTTCGATACAAATTAATTGATTTGAACGAAGGCTCTGATTTAGCTTCGGAAATCACAGATGTTGATGAAATTTATCTCCTTGCCTCCATGGTGGGAGTATCAAGAGTTATCAAGGACCCGTTTCAAACCATAAATTCCACTTTGTCGCAGGTCAAATCGCTTGAAAAAGTTACCTCAAGGCAAAAAGTGTTTTTTGCAAGCACCAGCGAGGTTTATGGTAAGACTATTTGTGGTGTGCCATCCAAAGAAACCGACGACCTTGTTTTGGGAAGTCCCGAGAAACCAAGGTGGTCTTATGCGGTTTCCAAACTTTTGGCAGAGCATTTTCTTTTATCGCTTTCAGCCAAAAATAAGTTTACTTTAAGGATAGCAAGATTTTTTAATCTTGTGGGACCCGGGCAGAACCTTTCTTACGGAGCTGTAGTTCCAAATTTTGTACAGAATGTGCTAAAAGGCAGCGAAATAAAAGTATACGGGGATGGGTTGCAAACCAGAAGTTTTTGTCATGTCCTGGATGCGGTTGCTGGCGTGGAAGCCTTGATGACATCCCACAATGCAAAAAACGCAATTTATAATTTGGGTAGTTCGTCCGCAATGACTATTCTTGAACTTGCGAAACTGGTGAACCATACACTGGGTGGATGTTCGCAGGTTAAGCTTGTCCCGTATCAGGAAGTCATGCCTTTGGGTTTTGAAGAGATACTCCACCGAGTGCCAGATGTGGCATTAATTCAAAAAGATACTGGTTGGAAATCCAGACTGGGTTTGGTTGAAATAATCAGAGATACTGCGGGCTATTTGAAGACGAAAGTTTGAAAGGAACGGCAACATGAGTTGCAATTGGGAAAATGCGGTGCTTGAATTAATTCGACGTACATCTTCAAGTCTTCCCGAAGATGTAGTTCAGGTTTTGGAATTGAACCGGTCTCTTGAGCAATCCGGATCAAATGCAGAACTTGCCCTTGAGTTGGTTTCCAAAAATATTCAGATGGCAAAAAATAGGAGCATGCCAATCTGTCAGGACACTGGCACCATAAGTTTTTATATTTCGACCCCAATTGGATTTGATCAACTAGTTTTGGAAAAAGCGTGTGTAAATGCCGTTTCGAAGGCTACTGAGATAGGATTTCTCAGGCAAAATTCTGTGGATAGTGTTGATGGTAAAAATTCAGGAAACAATCTTGGGCCAGGTAGTCCGACCTTTCATTTTCATCAGCATTCTGAAAGCCATGTTGATTTGCGGCTTATCCTCAAAGGTGGTGGTTGTGAGAACATGAGTGCCCAGTATTCTTTGCCCACCATGATTCAAGGGAAACGCTGTGACAGGGATCTTGATGGAGTCAGGGCAGTGGTTCTTGATGCAATATTTCAGGCTCAGGGTAAAGGGTGTGGTCCTGGGTTCATTGGTGTGTGTATTGGTGGTGATCGCGCATCTGGTTATGATTACGCCAAACAGCAGTTACTAAGAACATTAGATGATGTGAACCCCGATCCCAAGCTCGCTGAACTTGAAGCTTTGATCATGTCGGATGCCAATAAGTTAGAAATCGGCCCAATGGGGTTTGGTGGTAAATTCACAATTGGTGGTTGCAAAGTTGGAAAATTAAATCGATTGCCTGCTTCATTTTTTGTGTCGGTTTCTTATATGTGTTGGGCTTATCGTCGCCGTGGGGTTTTGCTTGATTTGCAAGGGAATGCCAAAGAATGGCTTTATCAAAACCCGGATGAGAAGTTTCCAGCCTTGAACGAATCGAACATTAGCAAGGACCAGGCAATTACGATCGGCTTGGCGCAGAAACCTAATGCCAGGAAATTGCAACTTCCCCTGGATGAGAATATTGTGCGGTCGCTTAAGTCCGGGGATATTGTCCTTTTAAATGGAAAGATGTTTACTGGACGTGACGAAATCCATAAGTACCTTTTCAAGGGAGGGGATATTCCACAAATCAGAGGTGGAGTTATTTATCATTGTGGCCCGGTGGTTCTGGAAAAAAATGGCCTCTACAAGATTATTGCTGCTGGTCCTACAACCTCCATCAGAGAAGAGCCATACCAAGCTGATGTCATCGAAAAATTTGGAATTAAGGCGGTTGTGGGGAAAGGTGGTATGGGACAAAAAACCCTTGATGCTTGCAAAAAATTCGGTTGCGTATACCTACATGCAATAGGGGGAGCAGCCCAGATTTATGCTGCTTGTGTCACTAATGTTCCGGCAGTTTATCTAAAGGAAAAGTTTGGTAGTCCCGAAGCGGTTTGGGAAATGGAGGTTAGGGATTTTCCAGCGGTGGTCACCATGGATTCCCATGGGAATTCCCTGCACCAAAATGTAAATGATGATTCCAAGACCAGAATAGTTTCCATGATGAAATAAGCATGGTTTTCAAGAGTGGATTTCAATTTCTACGAGTAATCTTCTCATCACCTCTGCCACGGTACAGTGATGAGATTCAGCAAGGTTTTCCAACAGTTTAAAGTGGGATCTTGAAAGCAAAAATGGTATTTCAAGTACTTCGTTTTCTTCCATGGTTTCTCCATAACTAAGGTTGGAAAACATTGGAACCCTCATCCTTTCCAAGGATTCTAAACACATGGCTTAAATAATGAGCAATATGCATGCCGTAATTAAAAGAATTAGCTTTTTGATGGTGTTTTGCGAATTTTTTGATTGGTTTCAGTTACAGTTAGGAATTTGGAAGAAATTTATGCCTTAAAAGAAGGCAGGCGAATAGGTTGTTGATCAAATTGTAGGCAGGTTATGGCTTCACCTGTTATTATGAATCTGTCACAAATGGATAATCATTATGAAAGATAAAAAGAAAATTCGTGTTGAGTTTCGAAAAAATCGTTCCAAAGCGCCTCGACCAACGGATTTAACCCGAAAATATCAGGGAAATCAGGAAGCGGTCGAAGAAATGTCTGGCCGGGAAATGGTTAGGGCAAAAGGAGATATCTCCCGAAAGAGAACTATCATTGCCTCCGACGACGGAGTTCCAGTGGTGTCTGCGGAGAATTCGGAAAAGGTTATTTCTGGCAGAGTGGTTCAAGTGAATGGATTGCTGGTGGAGGTGCAAGCAAATGATGGAAACATGTATCGTTGTACTGTGAGAAGGTTATTGAAAACCCTTGCAACAGATGAGAGGAATGCGGTAACCACTGGTGATAAGGTTCAATTTTTCCCTGACGGACAATCCAAAGCGGTTGACCACGAATCCGGCGAAAATTTTCCCACGGGTGTTATTCAGACTGTTGAACCAAGAAAAGGCATCCTGACCAGAATATCCAAAAACCGTGAGCATGTATTGGTTTCAAATATTGATCAAGTGGTGTTTGTGATATCACTTTGTCAGCCAGATTTGAAACCTCATTTGGTGGACCGTTATATTTCTGGTGCAATTGCTGGGAAAATAAAGCCCATACTGTGTTTCAACAAACTTGATCTGGTGGACCCTGCAGAATTTCAATGGTTGGTGGGATATTACAGTCAGTTAAGAATTCCAGCATTCCTCACAAGCACCCTGGATGGAAATGGAGTTTCTGAAATACGATCCCTTTTAATTGGCAAACAATCTGTGTTTTGTGGGCAGAGTGGAGTGGGAAAATCATCTCTCCTCAATGCGATTCAGCCGGGGCTCTCCCTTAGAATTGGGGAAGTAAGTGATGTTAACCAGAAAGGAAAACATACCACCACGGCTTCCAAGTTAGTTCCTTTGGAAAAAGGTGGGTGGGTGGTGGATACCCCAGGTATTAGGCAGTTCGAATTGCAAAATCAGGACTCCTCCGAAGTGGAAAGTTATTTCTTGGAATTTCATCCGTTAATTCCCAAATGCACCTTTGCAAACTGTTCACATACCCATGAAAAAGGTTGTGCGATCAAGCGGGAAGTGTTTCGTAGAACTATTCAGCCAAATCGTTATATGAGCTATCTTGGAATGATTGGAAAACAATCTTGATTGAAATGGATTTTCATCCTGAAGTAAGGGCGGCATTGGATTCTAAAAAGCCAGTGGTGGCTTTGGAATCCTCAGTGATTAGTCAGGGCTTGCCGTTTCCTGTCAATTTCGAAACTGCCACAAAACTTGAGGAAATTATTAGGGCTGAAAATGCTGTTCCAGCAACCCTTGGTATTTTTGAAGGAAGGGTGATTGTTGGTTGTTCCAAGGATCAGATTCATCGACTGGCGATTGATAAGCAAATTTTAAAGGCTTCTTCTCGCGACTTGGGGTTAATCCTTTGTAAAAAGTCATCCGCGGCAACCACTGTTGCGTCATCTATTGTTATTTGCAAGCATGCGGGAATAAAAGTTTTTGCCACCGGTGGTATAGGTGGCGTGCATCCATTGCCCCCATATGGTTATCCTGACATTTCCGCTGACATAATAGAGCTATCAAGAAATCCAGTTCTTGTTGTAACAGCAGGGGCAAAATCAATTCTGGATTTAGCAGGTACACTGGAAGCCTTGGAAACATCCGCAGTCCCCATAGTAGGTTATAAGACCTCCAAGTTTCCAGCTTTTTATGTAAGAGAAACTAACCTGTCTTTACCTCAAATAAATACTCCTCATGAAATTGCTGAAATGTGTAAAAGCCATTGGAGTTGGAGCAGTTCGTCGGTGCTTGCATGCAACCCAATCGATTCAAGTTTTGGATTGGAATTGCAACAATGGGAAGGTTGGCTCAAAGAGGCAAATAGCGCGGCCTCCTTGAATGGAATTCATGGAAAAGAATTAACGCCTTATTTACTTCAAAAGGTTTCAGATTTATCCAATAAAAGAACTTTGGTTGCGAACATGGAATTGTTAAAAGGAAATGCCAAGCTTGCTGCCCAGATTGCCAGTTTTATCTAGGCGTATCTCACTTATCAAGTCTTTGCTTTGTTTTAAATCGCCTAGCATTCTTTGCGAAACTCGTTATTATCCCGCACCTTGAAATTAATTTTCTGGAGGGAAACAATGAGTCATTCTGAACGAGGTGCAAAGCCTGTAACGGGAAATCTTTCAGGAACTCTTCCTTCCCTTCTTTTTGGTATTCCAATAGGGGTTTCCATTTGGGCGTTGGTGATGTTTGGGCCGGTCTCAAATCCTTTGTTAAAAAGGTATTTAGGGCACCCCGTGGAATTTGTCGAAGTGGTGATGTTCACCACAGCTATTACCGCATTAGCGTTGAAGTATTTCAAAATATTACGCGAAAAAAGTGCATTACGTGAAGTTCTTTTGCAGCAATGGGATGGAAATCCTGTTCATCCAGGTGAGGCCAAAACTCTCTGTGGGGAATTAAGCGAAGTTCCAGATTGGATTAAGAGTACTTTTGTTTTTCGCAGAATTGGTTCTATTTTGGATTATGTATC
>JBEGQX010000166.1:0-5057 GCA_041180805.1 Planctomycetota bacterium | reverse complement strand
CCCTGAATGAAAGGTGTTCTGCCGAACTCCCCTCCCCAGATAACAATCGTATCCTCCAGAAGGCCACGCTGTTTCAAGTCGCGCACCAATGCCGCGCTTGGCTGGTCTGTGTCGCGACATTGTGTGTACAGTTCCGTGGTAATGCTGCGGTGCTGATCCCAGCCGGCGTGCATGACCTGCACGAATCGTGTGCCCCGCTCCACCAGTCGCCTTGCCATCAGGCAGTTGTAGGCGAAGGTGCCCGGTTCCCGCACCTGTGGACCGTACATTTGCAAGGTCTTTTCAGATTCATTGGAAAAGTCGGTTAGTTCCGGCACACTGGTTTGCATGCGGTATGCCATCTCGTATTGGGAAATGCGGGTGTTGATCTCGGGATCTTTGAACTCTCTAAGACGAATCTCGTTGAGCTTTGCAATGTCGTCAAGCTGGGCCCTGCGAAGGTTTTGGTTTATGCCCTGCGGGTTGGAAAGGTACAGAACCGGATCTCCACCCGAACGAAATTTCACACCCTGATGCCGTGAGGGAAGGAAGCCGGATCCCCAATAGAAGTCGTAAAAGATTTGTCCACAAGTGGTGCCTTTGCTGATGGATGTCATCACAACAAAGGCCGGAAGATTGTCGGATTCGCTTCCAAGGCCGTAGGAAAGCCAGGCGCCCATGGTGGGCCTTCCGGGAATCTGCGCCCCGCTAAGAAAGAAGGAAATGGCAGGCGCGTGATTCACTGCCTCCGTATGCATGCTTTTAATGAAGCAAAGCTCATCTGCGATAGAGGCGGTGTGTGGCAGAAACGCGCTAACCCAGGCGCCACTCTGGCCATGCTGTTTGAAGGGTTCCACCGGTGCAAGCATTACCTTGCCCTTGGGATTGCCTGTCATGGTGGAGAAACGCTTGCCTTCGAAATAGGAATCCGGCACCGGTTTGCCATGCATCTCTACCAGTTTGGGCTTGAAGTCGAAAAGCTCCACATGGGTTGGTGCGCCATTTTGGAAAAGATAGATGATGTTTTTGGCCCTGGGCTTGAAATGGGGAAGATCCGGTAGGCCATTGCTTTGGATTTGGCCAGCCAGGCCATCCTTGCACAACAGGGTGGATAGAGCCGCGGTCCCCAGACCAAGTGCCTGCTTGCCGAAGAATTCCCTGCGATTGACGAGCAAGGATTGTTCCATCTGTGGATTCATGGTCATTCCTTGTTCAATGCCTCGTCCAGGTTCAGGATGGAAAGTGCCAGTGTTCCTAATGCCGCGAGTTTTTTGGAATCCAGGGTTTTATCAGCGGGTTTCTCCCCGACTGAAATAAATTTTTTGGCTGCCTCTTCATCCTTCCCAAAAGCATTCAGATAGTTTTCAAGTGCCTTGCGGAGAATGACAGATTCCTCTTCCGATGGCAGCCTGACAAGAATGGATTGGAATATTTTTTGGATGGAAGCGGAGTCATCTCGGGGATGGGATTTCAGGGCGTTTTCTGCAATCATCCGCGCTGCCTCCACATAAGTGATGTCGTTCAGGGTGGCAAGGGCATGCAGCGGAGTGTTGGTGCGGTTGGGCTTCACATTGCAGTACTGGCGCGCAGGGGTATCGAAGAACATGGTGGGGCCAATGATCCTGCGCCAGAAAGTGTAAACGCTGCGCTTGTAGAGGTTCTCTCCGGAATCCTGGGCGTATTTTTTGTTGCCAAAGGTGGCTTCTTCCCAGATACCGGTGGGCTGGTAGGGACGTGTGGGAGGGCCGCCAATCTGACGAATCAGCAAACCGGAGGTGGCCAGTGCCTGATCCCGAATCATCCAGGCGGGCCTTCGGAACCTGGGGCCATGGGAAAGATATTTGTTGGCGGAATCCTTCTCCAAGGTTTCCGGCTCCACCCTGGAAGATTGCTGGTAGGTTTCGCTGCTGACGATGAGGCGGATAACATGCTTGATATCCCAACCAGATTGTTGAAATTCCACGGCCAGCCAATCAAGCAATTCCGGGTGAGAAGGTTTTTCACCCTGTACGCCAAAGTCTTCAGAAGACTTTACCAACCCGGCGCCAAAAAACTGTTGCCAAACACGGTTGACAATGACTCGGGAGGTAAGCGGGTTTTGGCCCGAAACCAGCCAGGTGGCCAATCCAAACCGGTTGACAGGAAGACTTGAATCCATGGGGGGAAGAACCGCAGGCACAGCAGTTCCAACCTTTGTAGTTGGCTTTTCATAGTTGCCAACTTCCAGTATGTAACTTTCCCGTGGTTTGGGAAGTTCTTCCATGACCATTACCAGAGGGAATGTTTTGGCGAAGTTGTCTCTTTCATCGATAGCTTTTATCAATGCGTTGACAGCTTTGAGGTGTTCGGTATTGGACTTTTCGATTCCTTTGGCCAGTTGCTGTAATTGTGCCTTGCCTCTTGATCCTGAGGGCTTGGCAAGGATTTCAAGAAGTTCCTTGGGGAACTTGGCAGCATTGGTGGAATCGGAAGCTTTCTTTCCTTTTTCCCTGGGGAATAACACTTGTTCAAGATCTTCGAGTGCTTTTTGCTGCAAGCCGACCAAGGAATCCAACTCTTTCTTTTTCAGGCGATCCTGTGGTTTGGCTGCTTCCAGCACCGGGGCAGTCTGGCCGCTTCTGCCGCTGCCATCCACCGGTGTGTTGTTGAAAAACGAGAATAGCTGGTAGTAATCCTTCTGGGTGATGGGGTCGTATTTGTGATCGTGGCACCTGCTGCAATTGAACGTCAGTGCCATCCAGATGGTACCCATGGTTTCCGTCATATCCATGACATAATCCACGCGGTTTTCCGCAGCAATTCTTCCGCCTTCACCATTGATCATGTGATTGCGGTTGAAACCAGTGGCAAGTCGCTGTTCAAAACTGGCGTTGGGCAACAGATCACCCGCAAGCTGCCAGATGGTGAACTGGTCAAACGGCATATTGTCGTTAAAGGCTGAGATAACCCAGTCCCGCCATGGCCACATGGTTCTTTCTGTATCCCCCTGATAGCCATTGCTGTCAGCATAGCGAGATGCCTCCAGCCAATCCCACACCATGCGTTCCCCAAAGTGAGGGCTGGCCAAAAGTTGATCCACCAACTTTGAATAAGCTGCTGGCGAGGCATCAGACAGAAATTCCTGCGCCTGGATTCGTGTGGGGGGCAACCCGGTTAAATCGAGATACAGTCTGCGTACCAGGATTTCCGCATTTGCGCGTGGGGATTGCTTTAATCCCTCCCTCGAAAGACTATCCAGAATCAAGGAATCGATGGCGTTTGCGGCGCGGGTTCCTGCAGGATTCTTGGGTAAGGATGATTTTACCGGGGGATCGAAAGCCCAATGATTGCCCCAGTTTGCCCCTTCCTCGATCCATTGCCTGATAGTGTCGATCTGGTTTTTGGTGATTTTTCTGCCCGTGGAGGCAGGCGGCATGATCTCTTTGGGATCAGTGGGGACTAACCTTTGAAAGAGTTCGCTATGGGAGGGGTCGTTGGGTTTAACAATTTCGTTCCCGGGATTTTTGGATTTGCCATAAGCGCCGGCTTTGGTGTCCAGCCTTAGCTTTACCTTGCGCGCTTTTTCATCCGGGCCATGGCAGGAAAAGCAATGATCAGAAAGGATGGGCAGCACATCGCGGGAAAAAACAACCTTTTGTCCCTCGAGCGAGGGAATCAAAAAGGCAACAAGCAAGGCTGAGCTTAGCATGGCAAACCGCCTGCCTGGTTTATTTGTTTAATTCCCGAACCTTGATGTTTCGAAATGCCACAGGGCCATGATCCACCTGAATCAGGATGGGTGCTTTTGTATGTTCTTTAAGCTTGTAGTTGTTGCCAGTACCGTGCTTCAGTTCCACTTGGTCGTGAATCAACTCTCCGTTCAGAAGAACCTTGGGCAGGTGAGCATTTTTAATCTTGTTACCTGACTCATCGAACTTGGCAGCAATGAAGGTAATGTCCAGAGTTTGCCATTCACCCGCTGGCTTGCAGGCGTTTTTCGATGGGGGTACACCTTTATCAATGTAGGCTAATTTCTTTTCCTTGATATCCCACCGGGGATAAACGCCACCACAGTGTTCACCGGTTAGTTCTGTCTTGCCGTGGCTGTCATGAATCTGGATTTCATAAAGCCTGTGCATCTTGATCCCGGAGTTGGAACCCTTGGCAACCATGAATTCCATGTGAATCTCGTGGTCTCCAAAGGATTGTTTGGTGATCAGGTCCGGAATCCTGTCGTTATTGTTAAAAAGAATGATTCCCTTTTCACTGGATGCAGTCAATTTCTTAGGGTTCTTGGCATCCAGTTCCACTTTGTCGGTCCAAACCAGTTTTGGGGATGGTTTAACAAAGGCATCCAGGTTTCCCTGTGGAATCAACTCAATCCACGAGCCTTCTGCGCCATTTAAAGCCAATAGAATTTGTACAACGCAATTTGATAATAAGCAGTTCATGAAAATTACCTGTTTTCTCAGGGGTAGGGTTGAGATTCAATATTTCGTTAAACTTAACCTTAATTTCTATGCTTATCAACGGCTCAAGTATCAATCTTTTCTGTTTTGCCTATGTTTTCAGAACTGACAAAAGAGAGCTTGATAAACCAAGCATAAACAGGATATATGCCTCCTTTCCGAAGAGGTTTTGTATGTCCGGCGATGCAAGAGAAATACAAACGGAGCAATCTTTTGACGATGTGAAAGTCGGCGAGGATAGTTCCATGGGATTTTGGCAGATTCTCAAGGGCTACTATCGCTCTGTAGTTCCCAACGACCGTTTTCTTTGGATTCTTTTAAATTTACTTTTGCTGACCATACTGTTTCCTGTTTTGGATAATGTCAAAAACCGGGACGATGTTCTGGCAATGTTCTTTGCGCTATTTCTTTTTTGTATTCCATATTCCATCCGGAAGGATGATGAGTCTTCGGTTTGGATTTATTATTTCACTCTTCCTTGCTGCTTAATGGGTTGCGCGATTCTTATATTGCCGAATGAATTGCCTGAAATTGGTAATCCTTGTGCAATGATTCTTGCACGCATTGTGGTGCACCTGCTTTTCTTCTTTAGTTTGGGATTTTACCTGCTAAGGGAAGTTTGGCAGGACA
>JBEGQX010000165.1:0-9110 GCA_041180805.1 Planctomycetota bacterium | reverse complement strand
AAAAATTTCAGGGCACCCAATTTTACCGCCGGGGTTGGATTGACCAAAAGGCCAAGGATTTCATAATCGTTCAATTGTTTCAATCTTTTGATTAACAACTCCCAGGATGGCTGATTAATCTCCCGATAGGGACAGTAGGCAAATTCTGCCAACGCAAGTAGTGATTCTTTATCGGTCCTTCTGGCCAGTTCTTTGGCCATGGCTAGAAGGCGGGATGGGCTTTCATTCCGTTTCAAGGCCTCAAGCATTTTCATTACAGGCATTTCTCTTAACCATTTTGGAACCGGCGGATTTTCCACAATGGCTTTATTCCTGGCTATGGTTACTCTTGCCCGCAAGTCCCTCAGGATTGGTCCATGGCGGGAATCTTCAATCGCAGAACTTATTTCGTCACGGGCAAAATCCAGCAGTTCGGAATCATTCGATGTCAGCAACAAACTTTTCAGCTTCTGGGAGATTAAAGCCACCGGGCAACTGTGATCTATCTTTGAGGCTTTTTGCAATCCTCTTAGTAACGCGGGCACCGATTCCAGTTTTAACGCCTGAAAGTCCGCCTTGGCTTTCTGACCTTGCTGGCCTGGTAAACGGCCGGTGTCAAACAATATGAATTTATCCACAATTGCATCCAACCGGGCTTCCTGTTCCTCGGTAAGTTTGGGAAGGCTGGGCGCAATTGAGCTTTCCTCCACAGGAGGAACTTTTTCTACCCCTTGGAGCATGCCAAAAACAAGTACGAATATTCCGATTATGCGCATTAGTGGGCCTGGACCTGATAACTTTCGTAATATCCACTTTTTCTCTATTTCTGCCAAGTGAATTGTAACAACAGGATTCCTTGACCCACCATGGATTTACCCAATACATTAAGAGTATCCCACCGAGTCATGGAAGCCCGGCTGAAGGATGCACTCCACAGGCAAGAAAATCTGGCTTCCAACCAATGCATCGTGAAATCACCCAATCAGATAGGGCACTTGGAACTGAAAGCAGGGCATCCCTGTATCTGCTTACAGCGTTTCTAGGTTTGCTGATGCTTTGGGACATTTGGCCATGGGTTTCAGGGAAGCTTGGGGATTGGCTTGGGCTTGCACTACCAACCTTTCAGAACGAGGTGGGTGGATTCCGGGTGGCTTTGCTGGCGGCCGTGCTGGGTGGTGCCAGAGTTTTATATGGGTCCCTGGATTCATTGCTTGCGGGAAGGTTAGGGGCCGATCTTGCCCTGGCGATTGCTTGCATCAGTGCAATACTGATTCGAGAACCATTGGTTGCCGCAGAGGTTGTGTTCATAGGACTTTTAGGTGAATGCCTGGAAGGTTTTACCTTTGAACGAACCCAGAACGCTCTTAGGAAAATGCTGGAACTCTTTCCCCGAAGGTGCTGGCGAATACGAACCGATGGCACTGAAGAACGCATTGAAGTTGCACAGATTCAAATGGGCGATTTGATACGCGTGAAGCCCGGTGCCCGAATTCCAGCGGATGGCTTAATCCATTCCGGCTCGACCGCGGTGGATACCTCAGCCCTTACTGGTGAAAGCATCCCGGTTGAAAAAAATCCTGGCGATGAAGTTCTTGCAGGGTGCTTTAACCGGCTGGGGGCGATTGACTTTAAAGTCTTAAAAGCCGGCACAGACACCGTTGCTGGCAGGGTTTTTGAACTTACGGTTCAAGCGCTGGGCCAGAAGAACCAAGCCGAGAAAAAAGCCGATGCACTTGCCCGCTGGTTCCTTCCAGTGGTGCTGTCTCTTGCTTTTATCACCTTTCTGGCGTCGATTCTTTCCCAGCAGTGGGGTTGGTTTCGTCCCCAAGATTATCTGAAGCCTTCATTTGGTACTGCCGCCAGGAACGCTATTTACCCCGCTCTTTCCATTCTGGTTGTCGCGTGCCCTTGCGCATTGATACTCGCCACACCTGCAGCAGTGATTGCGGCAATGGGCAGGCTTGCAGGTACGGGCATCCTTATAAAGGGTGGAAGTGTTTTAGAAAAGCTTGCCAGAGTACAGGCATTTGCATTTGACAAAACTGGCACCCTTACCGAGGCCAGCCTGGAAGTGGGCGAAACTTGGTTTGCCAATGGAAATGAAGACGAAATCATTCGACTGGCCGGCAGTGCTGAATCAGCAAGCGAACATCCCTTGGGTAAGGTGCTGGTGGCTTTTGCCCGGGGAAAGGGAATAGCTCTCTCCACACCTGCGGAATTCACTGCTCTTCCTGGTTTCGGGGTAAGGGCCAACCTAGATAACCAAGCAGTTCTGGTAGGCTCATTGCGACTGATTCAGGAACAGGGAATTGCGGTTGAGCCGCGGATTGTTTCAAGACTGATGGAAATGGAAAGCCGTGGCCAAACCGTTCTGGTTATAGCCTTGAACAATAAAGTTGAATCCCTAATCGGGGTAAGGGATCGAATCAGGCCGGAGGCTTTTGGAGTCATTAACCGGCTCAGAGCCATGGGAATTCAAAAGTTTTTTATGCTGACAGGCGACCGGGAAACCGTCGCCCGGCAAGTTGGCCAGGAACTTGGAATCGATGCCATTCATGCTGGATTGTTGCCACAAGACAAGCAATCGGTCATTTCTGAAATAGCGCGAACAGAAAAAGTTGCAATGGTGGGAGATGGGTTAAATGATGCTCCCGCTCTTGCCCGGGCCGATGTTGGGTTGGCGATAGGAGGATCCCATGGCATCGAGGCAGCGGCCGAGGCAGGGGATGTGGTTTTAATGGGTGCCCCCCTTCGGAGCCTGCCATTATTGGTAAGCCTTTCCCGGGCCACCGAAGCTGTCATAGAGCAAAACATCCTCTACTTCGCATTTGGGGTCAACATCGCCGGAATCTTACTGACCGGATGGATATGGCCATGGATCGTTCCACAGGCATGGGCTGAACAATCTCCACTGGCTGCTGTAATTTACCATCAATTAGGATCCTTTTTAGTTTTATTAAACTCCATGCGCCTGCTTTGGCACCCAGACGACCTGCAAACGGTCCAGCAGGGAAGCTTGCAAAAATCCTGGGACAAGCTGGCAACCTTTCTGGACAAGGCCTTGGATATCGATGAACACCTACACAATATCGGGCATTTCTGGAAACCCATCTCACTGGCTGGATTGTTGCTTGGATTTTTATTGTGGTTAAGCACTGGTTTTGTCCAGGTATCCAGCTCGGAAAAAGGGTATGTACTCCGATTTGGGAAGCTACAAGAAGGGGAATTGGAACCCGGCTTGCACTGGAGGTTCCCTTACCCGATCGATCAGGTAAAGAAGCTTTCCCTGGATCGTGTTCGAATCATTGAAATAGGGTTTCGCAATCTTCGCAAACCAGGTGCCGCACCGGAGGGAAGATCCTGGAATAGCCCGCACGAAGGTGATGGATATTATCGGGTACCGGATGAATCGGTGATGATTACAGGTGATGGAAACCTGATGGAACTTCAGGGCAGCGTTCGCTATCGAATCATTGATCCGGTTGCCTACCTTTTTCATGCCAGCGACCCGGATGCAATGGTAAGGGCTCACACCGAGGCAGTTCTTAGGGAAATGGTGGCCGCAAAGAAACTTGGTTCCCTGCTAACTCTGGATCGGGGAAACTTTCAGACTCTTGCCACCACTCGCCTGGCTTCCCGAATTCAACAAATGGGAGGCGAGGGCCCGGGAATAATTTTGGATGGTCTTTCCCTGCACGATATGCATCCTCCCCAGGAAGTAGTTCGTTCTTATTACGCTGTAACCCAAGCCATGGAACTTCGGGATAGAAAAATTAACGATGCCCAGGCCTCGGTAATGTTAAAGGAAGCGGACGAACACGGGCGAGCTCTTCAAAAAGTGCGTGCTGCCGAAGCGAACTCAGGTGATATTACCCGAAAAGCCATGGCCCAAACGGAGGTGTTTCTCCGCTTTTTGCAATTTAAATCAGGCCCGGGAGTCGCTGATGATTATCCATTGATCATGCAGGGCCTATTTGATTCCATCGCCAGCAAAAATCCGGTTCAAGCAGCCAATAAAACGATGGAGCAAATCCGCCTTCGCAGACAATCCTGGGGCACGCTTTCAGAGTTTCGGCGATTTTGGAACACCTTGTCTGGTTCCATGGCAGGCAGAGAAAAGGTTCTTTTAGACACCGACAAGCCCATCAAAAGTAATCTTTGGATGTTTCCCCTGGATTTGATCCGTCCGAGTGCCACTTCCACACCTCCTGCCGAGCGTGGAAAAGGAAGCCGATCTTCCGGGGATTCCCCGGGGATGGGTTGATTGAGGAGCATGCGATGAAGTTACTAGCCATCCTGGTCAGTGTCCTGGCACTTCTAGTGCTTTTGCCACAGTGCCTTTTCACCGTGGATAGGTCTGAATATGTGTACCTGACTCAGTTTGGCAGGCATTTGGAGACATTTGATGGGGCAAATTCACAACAGGCCGGCCTTCATTTCAAGCTCCCCTGGCCGATACAATCGGTGCAAAGGTTGGACCGCCGGCTGCAATTTTTTGACCTACCCAGTGTGGAACTCTTAACACAGGATCCCCAGCGCAACACGATTGACAGAACCCTTGCCCTTGATGCCTTTATCTGCTGGAGAATTCGTGATGCCCAGGGAGTGGACCTGTTCCTAAGAACCGTAGGATCCATGGATGGCGCAAAATCCATTCTGGCTCAACGGGTAAACTCAGAATTAGGAGCCGCCATCGGATCCATGGAATTAGATGACTTGATTAGCGTGGAACCCGGCAAAGTTGAGACAAAACGCGAGGAACTGAGAAAACGCATCCTGATGGAGCCTTCTCGTGGTAATTCCAAGTCGCTGAAAGACCAGGCGTCTGAAAGCTACGGAATGGAGGTTGTGGATATTCGGCTGCGCAGGGCCAATCATCCGCCAGCAGTCAGACAGGCAATCTTTGACAGAATCATCAGTGAACGAGACAAGAAAGCCGCCCAATACCAAAGCGAAGGGGAACGCAAGGCCGCTGATATAAGGACTTCCGGGGAACGTAAAGTTCTTGAAATGCGCTCCCAGAGCGAGGCAGAATCCATCCGTTTGAAAGGAATGGCGGAAGCCGAGGCAGACCGAATTCGCTCTTTGGCTCAAGGCCGGGACCCGCAGTTTTACTCTTTCCTGAAAAAGATGGAGGAATATCAGAAGATCCTTGGTGATGGGAAAACGACACTTCTTTTGGGCACGCACAGGGAACTATTTGATTTGCTTTTCTCGCCACCCAATTCCCAGCAACCCAAGGGGGCAAAACCTTGAAAAAAGCCCTTGGAGTATTTCTGGTCTCAGCTCTTGCCGTTTATCTACTGACCGGCACTGCCCAAATTCGCCCCGGCGAAAAGGGTGTTATCCGCAGATTCGGGAAAGTGCTGGATCGCCTCGCCGAACCAGGATTGCATATCGGGTTGCCCTGGGGAATGGATCAAATCGATCGTGTGGCAGTTGACCGAGTAAACCAGATTACGGTTGGTTTTACCGAAGACGATGGAGGCAAGCCATTGCCTGCGGGGCAGATGCTTACAGGGGATCACAATTTAGTGAACCTGCAGGTTCATGTTTATTTCAAGGTGAATCCAGACAAGATCGTGGATTACGTTATCCATCAATCTTTTATCACTGAAATTCTTGCCCGGTATGTGGAGTCCAGCGCCGCAGACTGGGTTGCGAACCGTGGCGTGGATACCACTTTGCTGACGGGAAAAATATCCCTTGGTAGAGATCTCGTTCAAGCATGCAGAAACCACCTTGCAGACAAACAAATAGGCTTGGAAATTCTTGATGCACAAGTCACCCTGTTAAGCCCGCCGGATGAAGTGAAGCCATCGTTCGATGCTGTTGCCAGAGCTCAAACCAACATGACCACCCTGCTCTACAAGGCGGAACAGGAAACTGAAGCAAAGTTAAGACAAGCCGAATCGGAACAATTTCGGATTCAACAGGAAGCTTTGGCAGTTGCATCCTCCATGCGCCTTTTGGCCATCGGTGATGCGGAAAGATTTTTGGTGCGTCTGGCGAACTTTGAAAAGGGACTTAAGGAAAATCCCAACTATCTTCAACAAATTTGGGAAGAAGAAAGAGGCAGGCTCTTTTCCAGGTTACGCGATCAAGGGAAAATCGGCCTGCTGGATCATTATCTGAACAGTCAGGGCCTGGAGTTAAATTCCATGCCGTTGGAAAACCGGGCCAAATAATCAAACCAATATTCCAAGACCCCTAGTTTTTGGATTTCCTGGAAATGTTGTCCAGAATCCCCTGAAGCGATGAAAACTCCGCCTCTGCCTGGCGCATTGCCTCCTTGTTTTGGGTTCGAATCGCCTTTAGCAGCAATTCCTGTCCCTTGATTCGAGTTTTCAGGTACTGCATAAAATCGCCAAACCATGGTTTGAATTTTCGAGGCAACCGTTCGCAATCCTCGAACCTTTGCAGATAAGATTTCCAAGCCGGCAGGGATTTCTGCTGCAGGTAATCCGCGAATTGCTTCTCGGTGATTTTCCCATCCCTGGTTTTCTCATAGTTCCGGGCAAATTCCTCCTGAAGCGATTTCTCATCGATACGAAAATCCTCAAAAGTATCGTATGCCAGCATTGCGGGAACAACATGCCTGGAAACTGCAACACCAGCCCCCCAAATAGTTGCCACCATGACAGCAAGAACCAATCCATTTCTGGCTAACTCGGGTAAATTTCGGAATTGTCCATGGAGGACTCCCAAAATAATTCCAAAGAAGAATCCAAAACCAGCCCCACCCACATGTGCTGCCTGGTCAACGCCATTCAGCCCAAACATGAGGGCGATATTCAAAAAAATAAATTGAAAAGCCCAGGACTTTAATTTGCCATTCACCTCTTTGGGTACTGCCGGAGGCCGAACCACCAAGTAACCCAGCAAGCCACCAAACATTCCAAAAAGTGCCCCGGAAGCTCCTGCACTAACCCCAAGTTCATTCCACCAGACGCTGGCTATGCTTCCTCCGATACCACTGGCAAGATAAACCAGCAGAAAAGCCCAACGACCCAAAATCATTTCCAGAAAAGGGCCAATCCGAAACAACACCAGCATGTTGATTCCCAAATGAATCAAGCCAATATGCAAAAAAATGGAGGTGAATAATCTCCAAGCTTCGCCTCGGAAAGTCAGGGGGCCATAATTTGCCCCCCAAACTTTCAAACTATCCACAGAGGGCTGGAAAATGGAAACTCCCAGTGCCACCATCAAGCCAAATACAAGCACATTCATGATAACCAGGGTTTTTGACAGAAACGGCTTGTTGCCATCCTCCGCAAGCATATGGTGAAACACTTCGACTGAATTCGAGGACTGTTCCAAAGATTGCCGATCGCTAAGTTTTTCAGGCAGAATATTGCAGGCACGTGATATCTGTTCGCCATGCACATTGATAGGGCCAGCAAGTTCAAAGTGCCAGCCGTGCTTCATCATATTCTGCTGAAACTTTAATGCGGCCTTTTCAGGTTTGACCAACCGGAGATCATGAAACAAAAAATGAATACCGCTTCTGGAGGCCAGAGATATGTTTGCAATGTTTGACAGTGGCGTGGACCACCCTAACGGAGAAAGAATCCGGATGGCAGAAGAGGTTATTTGCAGCCTGGGTTCGCTTCGCCACCTGTGCCACGAAGAATAAAGAACCATGCCAAGAATCCCTAATAAAAGAGGAAACTTGGCTTCCGACTCGGGAAGTGAAAACCCCACCGCCAAAAGCAATAGACCTGAAAAAGCCACGCCAGCCAATATTAGCCAGGGCCTTGGTTTAAGCTCCATCCGCAATGTTTCAAGTACAGGCGTTTCCATTTCAAGACCATTAAAAGCCAGCAGATTGGGCTGGGTTCCCAAAGATCTGTTGGATAGGATATGACATCTGAAAGGTTTTTTTAAAGCAAACTCAGGAATGTAACGGACATGTATCCGATTCTTTTTCGAATACCCGGAGTAGGCCAGGAAGGTATTCCGATTTACGGATTTGGCCTGATGCTATTCATAGCCTTTCTAGTTTGCACCTGGCTGGCTGCGAAGCGAGCCAAAGCCAAGGGCCTTTCCCCCACTCTGATTCAAGATATGTCGGTTTGGATATTTGTATCCGGCCTGCTTGGGGCACGAGTTCTGTTTCTTTACGAACAAAAGCTAAGTTTTAGCGAATTCCTGTGGAACTTTCCGCGAATCTGGGATGGAGGTATCATCCTTTATGGTTCAGTGGCAGGTGGGGTTTCCGGGTTTACGCTTTTCTGGTGGCTATACATGAGGCCTGAAAAAATTCACCCCCTGGATATTGTGGATACGCTTGCCCCATCGGTTGCCCTTGGAATTGCCCTGGGGAGGATAGGCTGCCTTTTAAATGGTTGTTGCTTCGGCTTGGTTGTTGAACCCAGCCAGCCTACCCGCGCAATTCATTTCCCTCTTAGTGCGCCTGCAAGACACGATCTTGTGCATTCAGGTTTACAGACCGCTTTGGGTTTCACCTTGGCCAACTCCATGGATAAAACTGGGGTTCTGGTGGGAGTGGTGGAAGCAGGGTCAAACGCAGCGAAATTTGGAATCCAATCCGGCGATATTATCACCCAGGTGGATGGCAAACCTGTCAACAATGCCTTTGAATTTGCCATGATTGTAAGTGGTAATTGGCCCCGGGGAAAAGAAACCATTACCTTGGATATTTCCAGACGCGGCCCCATCACATTGCACCCGGAAGGTCTGCCTTTGCACCCAGCCCAAATTTATGAAACCATCAGCATGCTACTGCTAATGTTTTTGCTGCTAAGCTTTGAGCCTTTTCAAAGCAAGGTTGGCCAGCTCACCAGTATCCTGATGATGGCGTATGCCATGCACAGGTTTCTGAATGAGCAACTTCGAAGTGACCCCAGGCCTGTGTCTTTGGAAAGCAATGTGAGTGTTTTCCTATTCCTTGCCGGTTTCCTGATGCTTTTGTGGGTGCAATTTTTTGGAAGCCCTGGCAAGCCTTTGGGAAGCCAGGATAAAGAAGCATCCCCAGCCTGAAAATATTCCTGCCCAATCAACTAAAACATCCTGAATGCTTCCATGACGCAGGGCGACAAATTGCTGAAAATACTCCGTAAGCATGGCATGCCCGGCTAGAATAAGAAAGTAGAAGTTCTTTTTGT
>JBEGQX010000164.1:0-6671 GCA_041180805.1 Planctomycetota bacterium | reverse complement strand
AGTTCTTTCAAGCTTGCATGTGGGAAGCCTTTCCAATCTTGGTCTGAAAAAGCGAGAGCATCCCCTTTTTTTGCCAAAGGCAACAACTTGCCGGAGAAAAATGGATCGGGCTGGAACCACCTTGGTTCCCCCGGTATGCCTTTTGGGGCTTCCTTGGAAAATACAAGGTAGTATCTTCCCTCTTTTGCCTGGCTTGGAACATCAGTCCTAAGTTGAATTTGGATGGAACTGCCTTGCAGGGTTCCCTGGGCCCTTGCCCCAGCCAGTATTCCGCAAAGAATCAGTAGGGATGAAATTGCCCTGTAGGTTGCTTTCATGATGGAGTTCTCCGGTCCCATTGTTCCTCGGCAGAGCTTCTTCGCATGTAAAGAGGTTGCAATTCATGGGGGTTATGGGTTTGCCCCAAACCCAGTTTTGCCAAAGCTACTTCTGCAAATGCCTTCCCGGTGATGAGGGGATGATTCATGGTGTTGGCTGGTTCCAGCCCGAAGTTTTTCAGTTTCTGAACTCCCGGACCAGCAAGACAAATCTTCTCATCCCTACTTTTTATCCAATCCTGCAAATCGACAATTTCCAATTCATTCTGCGGCTTGAATTGTTGGTCAGATTTGCAAAATGTCTGCCGGTACAGTTTATCCTGTTGCGCATCCGCTATAAATTCGATCTGCTCTGGCGCATCCTGTGGCAGGCCAGCAGCTTGAATTTCAAAGTTGCCCAACCCGAGCAGTCTTGCCCCGGTGACCAAAGCCAGGGTTCTGGCGGACATGATTCCGATTCGCAGGCCGGTGTAGCTGCCCGGGCCAATTCCAACGGCAATAACATCCAACTGGCTGGGCTGCCAGCCAGTTTCACACAGCAATTTGTTTATGGCTGGGGCCAGGTCACTGACATGTTTTCGGGCACTTTCCAGCCAGCATTCCTGAATCATATCGTGGCCTTTTACAAGGCCCAGGTAGCCACGCTGGGCAGAGGTGTCCATCAGTAGCAGTCTTGCCTCGGCAAGTTCAGCGGGCACTGCCTTTGTTATGGGGAATGGTTCCATAGGGGAAAGTATATCGTCTTGCTGCTGACATTGACGCTCAATCTCATAGATTTTAAGATTCGATTCATCCTTGTCTGGAAACAGGAAGTTCTCGATGGCTGATTACATGATTCATACCGATGGGGCTTCCCGGGGAAACCCCGGCGATGCGGCTTATTCCTTTGTGGTTCGAAAGGATGGCTTGATCATCAAGGAAGAGTCCGCCACCCTTGGTACCCTTACCAACAACCAGGCGGAATACCGTGCCATGGTGGAGGCTTTGCGTTTCCTTTCCAATATCGATCCCAACGCAAATGCCATCATTCATTCCGACAGCGAACTCATGGTGAAGCAGATTCGTGGAGAATACAAAGTGAAAAGCGAGGATATCAAGCCTCTGCATCGGGAAGTTGCCAGCCTTTTGGGAATCATGAAGGGAAACGTAAGGGTAATTCATGTCCGGCGTGAACAGAACAAGGATGCGGACCGCCTCTGCAATGAGGCGCTTGATGGGCTACGTTAAATCCTCATCCAGGGGTCTTCTGGATTAGCTTCATCAAAAACAGGAACAATTCGTAAAACACCAGCAGTACCGCGCAACTTATCCAAATAAAGATTCCAAGCTTGCGGTGGGTGGGGAAAGGTTCCTTGCTTTGATTTGCTTCCTGCTTGGCCATTGCTTCCTCGAATTAGAAAAACCTTCGCTTGATATCCAGATAAAATACAAAGGCCATCAGGGAAAGCACAATAGCCAATCCCAGATAGGTTGCCGCGGTCATAATAAGGTCTGAGGCGGGTTTTCCACGGATTTTCTCGTAGATCAGGAACACCATGTGTCCGCCATCCAGCATTGGGATGGGTAGAAAATTTACCACCGCCAGGTTGATGCTGATCATTCCAAGGAAAAGAATCAGCGCAAAGGGATCCTCCGCGGCGCTGAAAGTCTGCGAGGCGATTTCAATCGGTCCGCCCAGGCTGTTCGTGGAAATCCTTCCACTCATCAGGCTTGCAAGATTTTGGTACATGGATCGGATGGATTTTGCGGTATCGTTGGTGCCAAACATCACGGCATCCCAGGCGCTGTCGGCCTTTTGCATCACAAATTCACTCACCAGATGCAATCCGATTTCCGGTGTGGGCCATGTGGGGTCTTCCTCCGCGGTAATCACTTCGGATTCCTTCAATACCGCCTTGCCATCCTCGGTCCTGCGGAATTTAACCTGCAGTCTGGGCAGGTCCCTTTCCTGAAGCATGGCAAAGGCAAAAGCCCATTGGTCGAACTTCTGCAAATTTGCCTCACGCCAGCTTTTCAGTTCGGTCCATTTGTCCCAGGTCTCGTTGCCTGTCTTTCTGTCAATCCGTGCGAATCGCACCTGTTCGATCACATCAAATGGCTTGATGCCAGCCTTTGCCGCGGGGGAGTTTTCTTCCACTCCAAGAACAGTGTTTTCCACACGATATGCGATTCCCAATTGGGGAATCGATAGGGGCGAGGCTGGTTTCACCGGTTCTTCCAGATTGTCATCGTAGGAGTGATCCCATTCAATGGCGGGAAGGGGAATCATGGCAAGTGCCTCGTGGGTGGCATCATTGCGCCTTCCCACGGTGAGGATTGCCTGGCATTTTTTTGAATTTCGTGCCAGACGGGTTAGTTCCTCCGGCAGGCGGATGGGGTCGTACGAATCCAATCCCAGCTTTGCCAGCGGTTTCCCATCTTCCACCAGTTCTATGCTGGAAAGCCTGTCTCCTACGCGAATGCCGGCTTTTTCCGCGGACGATCCCTCACGAAGCACTGCGACTTCTCCCATCTTCATCTGCAGGCCCAGCCGGTAATGATAGGCGGGTGGTACGAATAGGGTTTCCGTTTTACCATCCTTGCCAAAACGCTTTACCACCAGCGCAACCGGTTTTCCAGCAAGCTGGCCCATGCGTGCCGCAAAGGCGAAATAATCTCCCTCGGTGCGTTTTTCGAAGGTCTTCACCTCGGGAAGGTTCTCGGTGCGGAAAGGATTGTATTGCTCGACAGGCTGAATCTTGCTGATTCCAATAATCGCATCGCCGGGCAAAAAGCCGCTGGTACCCACGGCTATTTCACGGGTTTTACCATCACCATCAGTTACGGTTGCCTTGCATTCTTTTCCAGCCATGGTGGCAAGCACTGCGGCAAGCGCCGCACTATCGAACCAGCCCTTTTTTGCATCGCTGGGGATCTGCGTTACCTGGCCATCCTTGTCGGTGATGCCGGTCACCACCTCGCCTGGTGATACGGGAAAAGCCCGCGCCCTGGCTGCGGCCGAGTTTTTTACGAAAGGGCTTATCCAGCGAAGGCTTTGTTTCACTTCGCCGGTATCCGGGTTGGGCAGGGGGGCAAGAACCGCCCTTGGCGGTGGCGCCACACCAATCATGGGTACAATGTCGTTTTTGTCGCGTCGCGGTTCCAGAAGTACCCGTTGAGTTTTTGTGTCTCCACGAATCGCAAGCTCAAAGGGGATTTTTGTCCCATGGCCGGAAAGGGCCACTGCAAGCCTTAGGTCGTCAAAGGTTGGGTTTATGGTGCCGTTGATATCGACGATGGTGCTGCCCGTGCGCACACCAGCCTGCCAGGCAGGGGAACCAGCATCAATGCGCCAAACCACTGCAGGTGGCCTGGGCACACCGTGAAAACGGTACACCACGATAAAGCAAATGGCGCCCAGAATAATGTTCATGATGACGCCCGCGCTGATAATCAACATGCGCTGGCCAACTCGCTTGTTCTTGTAAGAACGCGGGTAATCCTCGCCTTCCTCGGCCTCGGATCCCTCGCCAACCATGGCCACATAACCGCCTAAAGGCAGTACGCCGATCATGTACTGGGTCTCACCCCTGCGGAAACTACAGCCGGGCAGGGCGGGGCCAAAGCCTATGCTGAATGTCTTCACATGAACATCGCACCACTTCGCCGCCACAAAGTGCCCAAGTTCGTGGATGAAAATGACAAAGCCAAGTCCCAACGCCACCAACCCGGCCTTGATGACTCCATCGAAACCAAAGTTCGTGTAAAGCCAGCCGATGCCAAACACCAGCATGATCAAAAAGACCGCGTTCGACTTGACCCAGTCCAGGGCGGAAAGCTCCGGCGGGGCTGGTGGTTCTGCGGGGGCCTGAACCGACTTTATCTGTTCTGCAGGGTTGTTGTTTTCTTTCTGGTCCAACGATCTATCTCCTGTCGGGCCCATCGGTCACACTTGTAAAGTTCATCCAGTGTGGGCCGGGGGCTGAATTCATGATGATCCAAAGCCGCTCTGCATGCCCTGGCAATGTCCAAAAATGCGATTTCCTCTTTCAGAAACCTGGATACTGCCTCTTCGTTGGCGGCATTCAACACCGCGCCGCAGGTTCCCCCCTGCCGCGCTACTTCCAATCCAAGGCCCAAGGCAGGGAAAGTTTCCATGTCGGGCTGTTCAAAGTTCCAAGACCTTAGCGACATCCAGTCCAGTTTGCGCGTGGGGCCTGGGTGCCTTTCAGGATAGGTTAGTGCATATTGTATCGGCAAACGCATATCCGGGGGCGAAGCCTGTGCCAGCACGGATCCATCTGCGAATTCCACAAAGCTGTGGATCACGCTTTCCGGATGTACGATTACCCCTATTTGTTCAGATTCCAGGCCGAACAGCCAGCGTGCCTCGATCACTTCCAGTGCCTTGTTCATCAGGGTGGCCGAATCAATGGTAATCTTCGGTCCCATCTGCCAGGTTGGGTGTTTCAGTGCCTGCGCGGGGGTGACATGCTCCAGCTCATGGGACTTTTTGCCACGGAACGGGCCGCCACTACCGGTCAGCACCACTTTTTTTACCGCACTTCGGGCACTGCCTTGCATGGCCTGAAAGATGGCGCTGTGTTCGCTGTCCACGGGAAGCAAATGGGTCTTTTTAGCCTTGGCAAGCTCCATCACCAGCGGCCCAGCCACCACCAGTGTTTCCTTGTTAGCCAGTGCAACTTCCTTGCCTGCCTCCAGCGCAGCCCAGGTTCCCTCAAGCCCGGCCGCCCCCACAATGGCACTGACCACCACATCCACACTTGGCGATTGAACCATTTCCACCACGGCATCTGGGCCGTGGAGTAGCTGCGTCCCCTTGGGCAGTTGATCCTGGCGAATCTTGCCGGCGGATTCCGCATCGGTAATAACGATGAATTCCGGTTTGTACTTTTTAGCCTGCTCCAAGAGCAGTTCCGTGTTTTTGTGCGCGCACAAGCCTGCCACTTTCAGGCGATCCGGCAGGGCATCCACAACATCCAGCGTGCTGACTCCTATGGATCCGGTGGACCCAAGGACTGCAATCCGCTTTTGCTTGTGAACAGTGCTGGTGTTGTTATCAGACAAGATTCTTCCCGCGCGTTCCTGCGTGCCAACCCCGGGCTTCCGATCCCAGTGCATATCCATAATGTAATGCCTTTACCCATCCACCCGCAAGGGGATGCTTATTTACAATCAGCTTAATTGATAACAATTTGAATTGTTGAATCAATTTACATTCACACCAGAAAGGTCATCAAACGAACCTGCAAAGAAGGTATCAATTAGTGCGAAAGTTCTACCGTCATAGATTTTCACATGAGGGCTACCACCGGGCCCAGCCCCGGTAATTATATCTTTGGTGCCGTCATTATTTCTATCCGCAAGTCCAATTCTAACTCCGCCTTGGAAAACAGATGCATAGGCAAAGAAACTTCTGGGAGAATCCAAATGACTTAAATCAAAAATCTGGACATGAGGTCCGCCACCACTGCCAGTACCGGTAACTATGTCGATTTGACCGTTTCCATCAATATCCCCGGCTGCGACATAAATACCACCATTAAAGGAAGTACTATACGCAAAGAAAGATTGCAAAAGACTGCCATTCCTGCCATCAAAAACCTTAACGTGCGGGCCGCCACCTAATCCAGCGCCAGTGATAATATCTAGAAAGCCATCTTGGTTTACATCTGCCAGAGCAACCGAAACACCACCTCTAAACTCAGGCGCATAGGCCATGAATTCGGAAATAACCTCGTTATTGGTGCCATTAAATATGCGGATGTGTGGGCCACCGCCAGGACCTGTTCCGGTAACAATATCTGCAATACCATCGTGATTGATATCGCCTACTGCAACCACGATTCCTCCCCTGAAACCACTGCCATAAGCGAAAAAGGATTTTCTGATTTGGTTGGTAAGTGGGTCATAAACCACAATATGTGGCGCCCCACCTTTCCCTGCAGCGGCAACTATTTCACTAAATCCGTTGCCATCAAAATCACCGGATTGAACCCGAATATCTCCTTGGAAAAGAGGGAATGGAACGTATTCGGAAATCGCTACTCCTGATATGGGGTTGACTATTTTGATTTTTCCAGAATCGGCGTTAATTAATTCAGTTTGCCCATCCTGGTTTAAATCGATGAATCCCACAGTAGGGGCAGTTCCACTGGGTGGAGAAGGAGGTTGATCCACCTGTACCTGAGCGGAGGCGATGGATTGTGCCCAGGATAGAGAGAAGACGGAGTTGGGGATAGAGTTGCCAGAGAGTTGCAGGTTGGGTATGGCGAAGGCGATGATGGAGCCATCAGCGGAGATGTCGGAGTCGGAGATAGAGCCGTAGGTGGAAACAGGGATGGGGAAGTTGGC
>JBEGQX010000163.1:0-3179 GCA_041180805.1 Planctomycetota bacterium | reverse complement strand
TTCATCGACGGGAGGGAATTCACCGCGGCGGTTATACAAAACCCGGAATTAAAAGTTCTGGCACCTTCTGAAGTTCATTTCCCGATTCGAGATAAAGGTCTATGGCCAATCATATCTTACGATGCCAAATGGGCTCCTGAATCACTTGAATTCGAGGGAACACCCTATGAATACCCTGCTAAAATTAGTTCGGAACTTTCAAGCAAAGTTAAAAAAACAGTTGCAAACGCCTATCGAGCGATTGGACTTCGGGATTATGGCCGAATCGATATGAGAATTTCTAAGGATGAAACTGTTTATGTGATTGAGGCCAATCCAAATCCTGATCTTCACGTTGTGGCTGGCCTTGCAATCAGCTTGGAATCAGTCGGCCTGACTTATGAAGACTTCCTTAGGGATTTGGTCATTTCAACCTGGAAAAGGAATCAAGATTAATGGCTATTCCTGGTAAGAAGCATAGCAGGAATTAGTTTCCCACAACCGCACTTCCGTGACTGGAAATCCAAGTTTGGCCGTATAATCAAAAATTTCCCTGGCAATGTTTTCGGCTGTGGGATTTTTATCCATCACATAGATCGGCTCTCCGTTTTCTTGCAGCAAACCAATCAAAGGATCATTCTTGTGCAAAATCATTTTGTGATCCAATTCGTTGTCTATCCAAACCCCAACTGTCAGCTTAAGTTTTGTAAAATCCATAACCATTCCTAGGTCATCCAACTTACTGGAGCATAATGTAATTAAGGCCTTGCCATTGTGGCCATGCAAATGCTTGCATTTTCCAGCGTACTCCAGAAGACGGTGCCCGTAACAAAAATTCAATTCCCGGGTAACTTTGTACATGAACAACTACTCCCCAAAGTACGATGTTTTATCAATAATTCCGGCAGCAACAAACCCTTTTTTTCTTTCCCCACACTTGTTGCATTTCCCGCAATGAAGACTATCAACTGGATTGATGCAGGAAAAAGTATGCTCTAGCGCTAATTCTTTCCCTAAAACCCCAACATCTTTTTTGGATAAAGAAGCATATGGCGTAAAAATTTTCACACCACCTTGTATTCCCGTATTTACCGCATCGGCCATTTTCTTAAAAAAGGATTTTGAAGCATCGGGGAAAGGATTGGCCCCAAGAATGCCCATTGCCAGCGAATCAATTGAATTCAAGTGACACCATAGCAAAGCTTTGGCAGTCAAAATAACATTTCTGCCCGGCAAAAAAACCGCTTCATCAGGTGTTTCTTCACCGGGTACTCCAAGTCCGTTTATACTCCAATGCTCTCCGTAAAGATCCTTTATTGGCAGGTCGAGTATTTTAAGGGGCATTAGGTTTTTGCCCCGCAATGAAGCAAGAAACTTATCAAGGTACCGTAACTCTATTTCCTCCCAAGCCAGGCCGCATCGAACAAAAACAGGATGAACATCGAATTTTGAGACAGAAAGTAAATGTCCTAGAAGGATCGCGCTGTCAAAACCACCACTAACCAGAACCGCACAGTTTCCCTTTGCAATCTCATTTATCTCACTCAAATTCATAAAATACTCTTCGCATTCATGTTGCGGATGCCTTGATGATTTATCATCATGTCAGAATCTCCTCACAATCATGGTAGAGCGGGAATTGCTGACAATCCATAGGCAAATGAATAACAGGGAAAATTATGCTAAGCCTTGATAAATTTAGTTCTATCCTTAAAAAACACGAACCATTGGGTAAATACACATTCACGGGAATAGGCGGGGATTGTGATTTCCTGGCAGAACCGGAATCTATTAAAGAATTTTCCGAGCTTTATAAAACTTGCGTGGAACTCAAGATTCCCATCCGGGTACTTGGAAATGGTTGTAATTTAGTCGTCCAATCCAAAAGAATCCCCGGCGTGGTGGTTCGTATGACCAAAAAAGCCTTTTGTGATTTCGAAATAAAAGGCAACTTGGTGAATATTGGTGCTGGCGCTTCCATTATCTCGGCAATAAGTTTTCTTTCCCGAAACAATCTATGCGGATTGGAAACATTGATTGGAATCCCCGGCACGGTGGGTGGCGCGGTACTTTCAAATACCGCAGACAAAACAGGCCCCATAACAAGATTTGTGCAAAAAATTCATGTTCTTGATGCGCAAGGCAATCCTCAAGTCCGAGAAAAGGACGAAATATCATTTTATGAGAAAGGCCGAATCGACGATCCGATCATCTATAGTGTTGAATTTTCGTTCGAAAAAGATAACAAAGAATCGATTGTAAAACGTCTTAGAAAAGCATGGATAAGTAGAAAAATACACCTGCCATTGGGTATTCCCTACGCAGGAAAGGTTTTCAGGAATCCCAGGGGACTTTCTGCAGCATCACTAATTGAACAAGCGGGTTTATTAAAATCAAGAATTGGCGGAGCGGAAGTTTGTGACAGAGACCCCAATTACATGGTTCTGCATCCTGGGGCATCCTCGGACGATGTTTTAAAATTGATTGAAAACATCCGTCAAATCATCCTTGAGAAATTCAATGTCCAACTAGAAGTGGAAATGGCAATTTGGTAATTGTCGGAATTGCGATGTTTCAATTGGCAAAGAGCTGGATTGGTTATCTTTTCTTGATTTTGTTTGCATTTATTTGCTCTGCATTTGGTATTTATCTCTTATCACGTTTTGATGATTCCACCCGGCTTTTTACTGAAAAAAAAAGGGAATTTACAAGCTGGTCGAATTTGGATTTTGATTGCCCACCTTGGATTAATAGTAAAGTTTTTATCGAAGAAGTGAGATACCTATCCAACCTCGGGGAATTAATAAACGTTCACGAACCTGAAATAACCGAAAAAATATCACTTGCGCTAAAAAAACATCCCTGGGTTAACACAGTACAAGACATTCAAAGAACTAAACATCGAACATTTTCAGCCAAGGTTGATTTCAAAAAACCCGTGGCGATGATCTCCCTTATTGAATCTTCCAATTTGTCCAAAAATTTTCGGACTATTGACGTACATGGCGACCTTCTACCCAAGGATTGCCCGACATTGAATCTAATATTGATCGTACCTGAAATAACTTTGGAAAATTTATCATCTCCCCAATCTCAAAGGAAAAAAGACCTTCGCGAAATTGCGAGACTAGTGGATTTTTTAAACAGTGAAGGCAATTTGTTTGCCAATATGTTGGTGGAAATGACCAAAAACGGCATCG
>JBEGQX010000162.1:0-4154 GCA_041180805.1 Planctomycetota bacterium | reverse complement strand
TTCGCCTGAAGGATCTTCAGGTTCGAATGTTGAATACCGGCAAGGGCACCATTACAGATCCCAAGTTTTCTCCCGATGGAAAAAAGATTGCCTATGTGCTGAACCATGATATCGCGGTATATGATCTTGAAAGGGATGTTGAATCCATGATCACGAAGGGGGGCACTCCTGAAAAGACTCATGGAGTCGCCGAGTTTGTGGCACAGGAGGAGATGGATCGTTTTACGGGATACTGGTGGTCGCCGGATTCCCAATGGATTGCATTCGAGGAAGTAGATCATGCCGGGGTTGAAATGTGGAGCATTGCCGATCCCTTAAGTCCTCAAAATACGGCACATCTTCAGTATTACCCCAGGCCGGGTAAGTCGAATGTCAGGGTTCGCCTTGGGGTTACTTCCACGGCGGGCGACAACATTACCTGGCTGGAATGGGATAAGAAACGATACGAATATCTGGCTGGTGTCCGTTGGGACAAGCAAGGTCCGTTAACACTTCTGGTTCAGGATCGCAAGCAGCAGGAGCAGGTGCTTTTATTAGCCGATGTAAAGTCTGGCAGCACCAAACAGTTGCTCGTGGAGAAGGATTCCGCGTTTTTGAACCTTCGGCAGGATATTCCCATCTGGCTACCGGGCTCAGAATCCTTCCTTTGGATTGCCGAGGCTAACAAAGGTTGGCAGATTCAAAAAAGATTCAGGGATGGTTCTTTGCAGCAGACTTTGCTTAGTGACCGGCCTGGACTTGGGTCTGTGATGGAGTTCGATGACAAAAGACAGTTGCTTTATTTTCATGATTGTCCGGATGGGAAGATGCCGGGTTCCCAATCCATCTTCAAATTGGATCTGGGAGTTGTGGATCGGAAACCTGTAGTTTCCCCGGTTTTGGTTGGTGATGGGGTAATAAGTGGAAGTATTTCCGCAGATGGTATCACATTGGTTGCCAGTAGGTCGGATATGAAGGAAATGCCAGCTACAGTGGTCATCCGCAATGGCAAAGAGGTTGGAAAAATTCCCCCGGTTGCGGTGGAACCACCGTTCATCCCGCAAGTGCTTGTGGAAAAAGTTGGCGCTGGTGATGGGTTCTGGACCGCGGTCGTGAAGCCGAGAAACTTTGATCCTTCCAAAAAGTACCCCGTCATTGTTGATGTTTACGGTGGCCCTCACCACCTTACCATCACCCCGACCTTGAGGCACTGGTTCCTCATGCAATGGCTTGCCGACCAGGGATTTATCGTTGTTGCAACGGATAATCGTGGCACTCCCGGTAGGGGCAGGGATTGGGAAAGGGCGGTGTATGGCAAGTTTGGCAGCGTGCCTCTGGAAGATCAGGTGCTGGGTCTGCAAGCGCTGGCCAAGCTTCACCCACAGATGGATCTTGCAAGGGTTGGCGTTGTGGGATGGTCGTTTGGAGGTTACATGTCCGCGCAGGCGCTTTTGAAACGGCCGGATGTTTTCAAGGCAGGTGTTGCGGGTGCGCCTGTAACCTCGTGGGAAGATTACGATACCCATTACACCGAGCGTTACATGGGCCTGCTGCCGGAAAACCAGAAAGAGTATGATGCGGGTTCGCTGTTGCCACTGGCGAAGAACCTGCAGGGCAGGTTGTTACTGGTGCATGGAACGGCGGATGACAATGTCTATTTTCGGCACACGCTACGGCTTGCGCAGTCGATGTTTCAGGAGGGCCGTGAGTTTGACATGCTGCCTTTGCCGGGGTTGACTCACATGGTGCCCGGTGCCTTGGAGACCGAGCGGTTGTGGAACCGAATCGCCGGGTACTTCAAAAAGCATTTGTAATTCTGAGCGCTTTCCCGATTTTATCTTTCCTGCCGAGGCGTATAATGCCTCGGATTGAAACTTTGATTTTTAGCACAGGGGATTACCATGGCCGGAGAGAAGATCACATCGCGTTCGCAGGATTATTCACAGTGGTACCTGGACATTGTGAACCGCGCAGGGCTTGCGGAAAATTCCGATGTGCGTGGCTGCATGGTGATCAAGCCGCACGGCTACGCCATCTGGGAACGCATGCAGGATGCTCTTGATCGTATGTTCAAGGAAACCGGCCATGTGAATGCCTACTTTCCCATTTTCATCCCTAAGTCCTTCCTTGCCCGCGAAGAACAAATGGCGGAAGGCTTTGCCAAGGAATGCGCGGTCATCACGCACTACCGACTTAAGGCAATTCCCGGAAAAGGCGTTGAGGTTGACCCTGAAGCAAAACTGGACGAAGAACTGATTGTTCGACCAACCTCTGAAACTATCATCTGGAATACCTACAAGAATTGGATCCAAAGCTATCGTGACCTGCCCTTGTTGATTAACCAGTGGGCGAATGTGGTTCGTTGGGAAATGCGTACCAGGTTGTTCCTGAGAACGGCGGAGTTTCTCTGGCAGGAAGGACACACCGCTCACGCGACTAGTCAGGAAGCCGAGGAAGAAACCCACAAAATGCTCGAAGTATACAGGCGCTTTGCCGAGGAATGGATGGCCATGCCGGTGTTGACCGGGCCGAAGAGCGAAGGCCAGAAGTTCCCCGGTGCCGTTTACACTTTGTGCATCGAGGCAATGATGCAGGATAAAAAGGCTCTGCAAGCAGGCACCAGTCACTTCCTGGGCCAGAATTTTTCCAAGGCTTTTGATGTGACTTTCCAGAGCCATGAGGGCAAAAGGGAATTTGCCTGGGCCACCAGTTGGGGCGTTTCCACCCGGTTGATAGGCGGCTTGATCATGACCCATAGCGATGATCAGGGACTTGTGGTTCCGCCCAGGCTGGCTCCCATACATGTGGTGATCTGCCCGCTGGGAAAAAATCCGGAGGAGCAGAATGCATCCGTTATGGCGGCCGAAAAACTCGCCCAGAATCTGACGGCATTGCCTCGTGATGAGTTCTATGGCTATGAGCCGATCACGGTGAAGATCGACAGGGAATTCGACAAGTCGCCCGGGTTCCGTTTCAACGAGTGGGAACTAAAAGGCGTGCCTGTACGTGTGGAACTTGGGCCCAAGGATATCGCCGCAAACGCCTGTGTGCTTGCCAGAAGGGATCAGCCGGGCAAGGATGGCAAACAATTTGGCGTTCCCCTCGCGGAAGCTGCCGGCAAGATTGACAGTCTTTTGCGTGAGATTCAGAAGAATCTCTTCGAGAAGGCAAGGGCGTTTCGAGATGCGAACATGCATAAAGTTGATTCCTATGAGGACTTCAAGCAAAAGATCGAGCAACCCGGTGGATTTTTCCTGGCTCATTGGGATGGCACGCGCGAAACGGAAGAGCGCATTGCCGAGGAAACCAAGGCAACCATCCGCTGCATTCCATTCAACCTTCCCAAGGAAGATGGAAAGTGCATGGTTACCGGAAAACCTTCCGCTCAGAGAGTGGTATTCGCGAAATCGTACTAACAGGATTTAGAACACGCCCCGGATCGGCTCGCCCGCGTGACCAAAAAACACAGGTCTGTTGCTGGATGTGTAGATCGGCTGGGTCCGATCTATGCCAAGCTTCTCGTAAATGGTGGTGGCGTAGTCTTCCGGGGTGAATGGCGATTCCACCACATAGCCGCCTTCACGATCTGATTTGCCAATTACCTGGCCACCAGGAACACCTGCCCCTGCCATTACCATGGAATAGGCATGGGTCCAGTGGTCGCGGCCCTTCGCCTTGTTTATCTTTGGCGTTCTGCCGAACTCGCTCACAAAACAGACCAGAGTTTCGGCCAAAAGGCCCCGTTCTTCCATATCTGTGATGAGGGCTGCGAAAGCCTGGTCAGTGCTTCCCATCATAACCCAGTGGCCAATTCCATATCTGCCCGCACCCGCCCCGGTGGCTCCGGGAAGTTCGCAGGTGGTGCTGGCATAAATATGATCGTGATGATCCCAGTTCAGGTTTCCACCCCTGGGAGTTTCCTTGGTAAGGGGCCAGCGGGTGTCCACGGTTACAAATCGCACGCCTGCCTCGATGAGTTTTCTGCCAACAAGATAGCAGGCTCCACGATGACCAGCGCCATAGGCTTCCCGTGTCTTGGTGGATTCTTTTTGAATGTTAAAGGCATCAGCCACTTTCGGGCTGGAGATCATGTCGAATGCCTGTGTCAGGAAGCGGTCGATTCCCGCTGATTCTGATTTTCCAGCACTTGCCAGCACATCAGTCAACTGCTTGCG
>JBEGQX010000161.1:0-2819 GCA_041180805.1 Planctomycetota bacterium | reverse complement strand
AAGTCCATTTGAAAAGGTTGGATAATTTGGAATCAGCAGGCTTTGCATCAGCGCCTGTGGCAGCCTCGGCACCAAGGGTTGGTAACACCAAGATATCTGCCGGCGTATTGGTTAGTGATGTAGTCTTGGTAAGTTCTTTTTCCGAAGGGTCACCTTTGGGAAGCCCGTTTCTTTGCTCCAACAGTTTACGAAGATCGTCATTTTGCTTTTCCAAGCGATCTAATCGCTGCTTGACCGATTCCACCTCTTCCTGCGCAAAGGCAGAATGAATTGAAACAAAAGCAAACAAACTAAAAATGGAAATGGCTGCAAAAGCCCTTCCAAGGGAAATAATATTTCCCATGGCCCCCCACGAGCTATTAAACACCAAACCTTTGCCGGACCCCCATCCGGCTAAATTTGATCAGGGCTATGTAACAGGAATCGTTGTTGTTTCAACGGTAATAATTTCAAACTTGAGTCAATATTTTTTGACTCAAGTTTGAATTAGGGGAGGTTTGTTAACTTGGTAAAGAAGGTCAAAACTCGAATTGGGTGCGGATGCCGAAGCTGCTGAAATTCCCACTACCCGTAGGGTCACCCAGAGTTCGTATGGTGTACACATAATCCGCCATCATGGACATGTTGGCATTCCAATACCAGTTCAGGCCAAAAGTGAATGCATCCAGGCTGCCACCGGTGCGAAACGGCTTGATAAAAGGCTGAGCAAATATGGAGTTTTCAAGGTTTGAGTGATCATAACGAAACTTCACTTCCCAGGCACCGGGGCCACGGGTGATTTCACCATCCTCACTCCGCCTAAATTGGAATGGTCGTACCGGACGAATTTTTGAAAAACCAGGGTTCTCCGGCAATACGCTCCTATGATCCCCCGGCGTAATAAAGCACAGCGATTCCACATAAAAACCATCATTGTAGATGTTTCCAAGGGACTGTGCGGCTTTGCCATTGGTGCTTACATAACCAGGAAGTGTATTGATATAAGCATCCCTTATGGTGTTACCAAGATATTCCGCGCCCACGGTAAAAGGCCCAATCGCTCCATGAGTACCCAGCCCAAATGCTGCTTCCCCCGAACTACTGAATATCGTGGGGGTGCTAATGATTCTGGGAACTTGAAAACCACCGCCCGCCCTTACCAATGGCCTGTTGAAAAGGGTGACATTCGGCACCCGGAATGCTGTTCCATCCGCTGCAATAACCGAGGAAGTGGGTAAATCTCGCACGGTACCATGGGCCTGCAAAATCCACCATTTTTTATCCTCTAATTCCAGAACAGGAAAATAGCTGATACGCTGATCAAAGGCCATTCTTCCACCACCAACACCAAAGGCACCCGTTCGGGTTCCAGTACGGAAAAGGCCTAACCAGGTATGCAGCTTCTTATCCAGATAGGAATTGCTAATGGTAATGCCATCATCAAACTGGTTTCCATCTTCAAAGGCATCGAAAATCAAAGGTCTTTCCATGAAAGGATGATATCGATCACTGGTACCGTTGGAGAAAGTCAGGTATTCCTTCTGATGACCGATTCGGACTGTACCTAAAAATGGAATCTCCTTCATGGCAAGCCAGGCATCCGTGATGAAGAGCGGAGCCTGGGGATCGGCAGTTAATGTGCGGAAGTCGGTACCACCTGAAAAATCCACCTCCAGGCGGTATTCAAATTGACTATAGGCAGTACCGTATGCATTCAAACGCAATCTGCGCAGGTCTGCACCATCCAATAGTGGATGATCAAGGGTGGGCTGCAACTGACTTGCTATGGAATACCAGCCACTATCAAACTGCATCATTGGACCGAAATTGAAAGTGAAAGATTTGTCTTCCGATTCAACCCAGAAACCTTCCTTGAAAGAGGCTTTCATGGCCAGGGGGTTTTTGATGGTTCCGGGAAATGCGTCCAAGCCGAAAACAGGCAGCGAAAGTGTTTCCTTAACAGGCTTGGGATTGGAAACAGGCTTTAGCAGTTCACCTTCCGACTTATTGGGATCTATTCCAAGACGATCCTTGAGCAGGTTTCGAAGCTCATCATTTTGCTTTTCCAGTTTTTCCAGACGGTCCTGAAGTGATGGCGTATCCTGCGCATGCGAGGAAAGGGAAACCACCAGTACCAGGCAAGTGGCAGCCAGCAAGGTTTTCCAATATGAACGCAACAGCAAAGGCATCCAACCCTCGAACGCAACAAGGCATTGCCACCCCCTTTTGGCTTTAAACAATCCAAGCGATCACCAAGCCCCCCGGCCCGGTTACCACCACATTTAGCCTGATAAGAAATACGCCAAAGCAGGTCAACCAGAGGTGAGCATTGCTAAAGAAGAATTCAGGTTTGGAAGAGAAACCTTAAGAAAAGAAGCGCCAGCAAGATTTCCCAGATTGCCTCATTGCCCTAATCAAACAAAAAGAGCCCGCCCGAAGGCAGGCCCTTTTCCAAATGTAAAATCCTTCTAGCGGTTGACGGTGGTAGAGGCCAGTACACCGCCCGTAAAGTTTTGCGGAAAGGCAAAGAAGGCATCGACCAAATTGAGGTTGCCATTAAAGATGGAAACCTGTGGCCCACCACCAGGACCAGCGGCCGCAATAAGGTAGTTTTGAGCCACTGAGGTGTTTCCTGTTTGGTTGACAGGCCCAAGGGCTGCACCCACGCGAACACCCCCATAAAAGAACTGGCCAAACGGCTCGAACTTGGTGACAGCACCATTACCAAAGAAGACGCCTGCCGTTCCAATGGTGCCGGAACCAGTACCGGTATAGATGTCAGCGATGCCATCGGAATCCAAATCACCTGCACCGACAAACACGCCACAGGTTAAGGCAGG
>JBEGQX010000160.1:0-9478 GCA_041180805.1 Planctomycetota bacterium | reverse complement strand
TGGACGAAGTAGCGGTAAAAGATTGCCACCGAATTTAGGCCAAGCAGCATAAAGATAAGAATCGCGCTGGCAAGAGCCGCGTTGTAATGGAACGCAGGGTCTGGGTCATCCGACCAGGTGTAAATTTGCATGGGTAATGCCGTGAACCTGCTGAGTATGGTGGGGGTGAAGTTGATGTAAAGTGCCGCGCCAAAAAGAACCAGGGGTGCGGCCTCACCCATGGCGCGGGAAAGCGCAAGAATCATGCCTGTTAAGATTCCCGGCAGCGAGGAAGGGATTACAATTCGCCAGATGGTTTGCCAGCGCGTGGCACCCAGTGCCAGGGAAGCATGCCTTAGGGAAATGGGAACAGCCCTTATCGCTTCCTGAGTGGAAACAATAACAATTGGTAAAACCAGCAACGCAAGAGTCAATCCACCACCCAAGGTATTTCGTGCGGCAATAGCCGGGCTTTCAAATTGCTTGAAAATTAGTTCCACAAACACATAAGCACCCAGGATGGCGTAAAGAATGGATGGCACACCCGCGAGATTGTTGATGTTCAGTTGCAGGATGTTTCCAAACCAGCTTTGGGAACGGTATTCCTCGAGGTAAATGGCGGTGGCCACACCCAATGGGATTGCCGCCACAATCGTGATCAATCCCAGAAGCAGGCTGCTTAGCAAAGCCGCCTTGATTCCAGCATCCTGAGGGGAACTGGAAGGGCCTGCCGAAATAAAATTCATGAACATGGCAAAAGCGCTGGTGTCTGTGCGAACATCAGATTTTAGCTGCGAAGAAATTTCATCCTTGGTTTTGTTCCTATCCTCTGCCGTACGATCCAGGATTCTCTGGTAAGCCCTTGTATAGGCTTCCTTTTTATCTGGTTCTGCTGCTATTTTCTTGTCTCGCTCCACGCGAATGGATTCCAACTGCTGGGCGGTCTCGGCATCAAACTTTTGAACTTTTTCCGTGGCACGGATATTTGCCTGGGCAATTCTGACGGGCATTTCGTGGAACCAGTGGCTTACATCCATTCCAATTCGAATGAAGAATAACACTAAAAATGCCATTCCCAGAAAAGTGCACACCAGGGCAACTTTGCCAAAAACAAAGTCGGCAAAGCGCCTTCCAAAGGAAAGAGCCGGCTGATCCATTTTTGTTGGAAGCTTGCTCATTGGTAGACCTGCCTGTACTTTTTAAGAATCCACTGTGCCAGCAGGTTCATGCCCAGGGTCATTACAAAAAGAACGGCTGCCACCGCAAAAAGGCTGTTGAATAATGTGGTACCATGCGGAACATCGCCTTGCGCGATTCTGGCAATAAAACCAGTCATGGTTGCTATGCCTTCCCTGGGATCCATGCTTAATTTGGGCTGGCCACCGCAGGCCAGGGTAACTGCCATGGTTTCTCCCACAGCGCGTGAGATCGCCAAAAGAAAACTTGCCAATATGCCGGATAATGCCGCGGGCACAACCACTTTCGTGGAAGTTTCAAACTTGGTCGCCCCCAAGGCATAGGAACCTTCCCTTAAGGAACGCGGAACCTGACGCATGGCGTCCTCGCTTAGCGAGGCAATCATCGGAAGAATCATGATGGCTACCACCAGGCCGCCTGAAATTTGATTATGCACCGGATCCAAACCGGGAATCATCACGGAAAGCATTGGCGTGATGGCATAAACGGCAAAGTAACCGTATACCACGGTCGGAATACCTGCCAAAAGCTCCAGTGTTGGCTTGATGATCTGGCGCACAAGCGGACTTGCGTACTCACTTAGGTAGATGGCGGTGATCAGCCCGATGGGCAATGCAAATAATGCTGCTATCACTGCAACCATAAGGGTTCCGGTAAGTAGTGGCAAAATGCTGTACTTTGCACCTTCAAAACCGGCAGTCCATTCCGAACCACTGAAAAAGTAGCCGATGGAAACTTCTGGATCGCTGAAGAACTTGATACTTCCTGAGAACACAATGTAGGCAATGGCAATGGTTACACAGATCGAAAGCATGGCGCTTAAGAACAAGCCCCATTCAATGAACCATTCCGAGAGGCGGAAATTCGGCGCAGGAGGGATTTTATATACCCCAAACGGCTTCTTTCCTTCTGTGATTGTCTTGATCATGCACCACCGGGAGAGTACGGCACCCATCTAAAAAATCTGGGTGCCATCATATGCTCAGGGAAATACATTCAATTACTTGGAGGAATCCGCAATCGCTTTTTCCAGTTTGGATTGCTGTTCATCCTTCATAAGCAAATCCATCTTGATGTACTTGGCCTGCTCCACAAGATCATCCCGGCGGAGGTAGAATTTCAGAAATTCCTGCACCTCGGGCCGTTTCAGGGAAGCTTTCCTTACATACACATAAATCGGGCGGGATAAAGGTTTGTAAGTCTTTGCCATCACGGTTTTGGTATCGGGTTCCACAAAGGGATCGCCTTTTTTGGCGGCTACCGCGACCACCTGCAGCTTACTTTTGTTTTCCTCGTAATAGGCCAGCCCAAAGTAACCCATGGCATATTTATCTTTGCTTACCCCGTTCACGGTCACATTATCATCCTCGGTGGGTTCATACTTGGTACGGCTTTGACCCGCCTTGCCATTGATTGCTTCGGTGAAGAAATCAAAGGTGCCGGAATCAGTCCCTGCGCCAAACAGTTTGATTTTTTCCTTGGGCCAGCCTGGGTCCACATCACTCCAGAGTTCCACTTTGGAATCCTTGTCCCAGATTAGTTTCAATTGTTCCACGGTCATATTCTTGGCCCAGGTGTTTTCCTTGTTAATGACCACGCTAAGGCCATCCCATGCCACCTGAAATTCAAAATACTCGATATTATTTTTGGCACAGGCTTCCTTTTCCTCGGCTTTGATGGGGCGGGATGCGTTGCTGATATCCGTCTCGCCGGCGGCAAATTTCTTGAATCCACCTCCTGTACCAGACCTTCCCACAGAAATCTTCACATCTGGGTTAGACTTGCTGAAGGCGCTGGAAACCGCCTGGGTAACCAATAAAACCGTGCTGGAGCCATCAGCCTTGATTTCCCCCTTCAAGCCAGAGGACTGGGTTGCGGGAGATTCTTTTTTACCGCTCTCTTTTTTTGGTTCGGATTTTTCCTTGGAGGCCGGCTTGGAGGCTTCTCCCCCGCAACCAAACAGTGGCAAACACAACATTGCGAAAATCAAGGAACGAATCGTAAGGTTCATCGGAAAGATCCTTTAAGTAAGAAATATCTCTCTCTCAGTAAAGCCAATCTAGAACCAAGAGCAAGTTAAAGATTGAAGAAACTTTAAGATTTTTTTGCTTAACCACTTATGTTGGAATTAAAAAGCTGTTATTCATGCCCATCACCTATTCCATAGTTTGAGAATCATGGATAATCGGTGCTTTTGGTACTTTCAGGGCTGCAAAGATGTTCCGAAGGTTGTTCATACCTAATGCCATAGTTTTGACATTATTTCTCATCGCACTTATTTTGATGCTGACTTTTTTGAGTTTAAAAAAGCCGCAAGTCATAATGCTGGTTGGGTTTGTGGCAATTGTTGGTTTTGGATCACTTAGCTTGGTTTCTTTGCGAATTTCCAAGGAAATTTCCAGCCTGCTGGAAGAAATATCCATGGGCCTTCAGAGGGTTGGGCTTGGGGAGGACCGCCAAAAAATTCTTTCCGACGAGCCAGGTGCCTTGGGGAATCTTGTGAAATCCTTTAACCGCATGGCGGTAAGGCTGGCAGAAAAAATTAGCCAGCTGGAAGAAGACCGCCAGCAACTTCGTACCATTCTTTCAGGTATGGTGGAAGGCGTGGTGGCCTTGGATTCCACCCAGCGTATTCTTTTTGCCAACGAAACCGCTCTGAAATTACTGGGACTTACCAATACCACAACGGAGGGCAAACGCCTTTGGGAATTGATACGTAACAGGGATTTGATGGACTTGGTTAGTGATTCCTTGGCGCAACCGGATCCCAAAAAAAAGGAACTGAACTGGTCTTTGGGTGCCGCAAAAAGCCTTACCATTCACGCGGCGCGTTTGCCGGGCGTTCCTGTTCGAGGCGCGGTTTTGGTGCTTCACGACACCACGGAACTTCGACGACTGGAGCGCTTGCGACAGGATTTTGTCGCGAATGTGTCACATGAATTAAAAACTCCGCTGGCTGTCATCAAGGTTTGTGCAGAAACCCTGGCGGATGGGGCCATCGATGATCAGGGAAACCGAATGCGGTTTTTAAACCAAATTCTGGATCAATCCGAAAGACTTAACACGCTGATCATGGACCTGCTTAGTCTTGCGCGAATTGAGGCTGAAACGGAAATGTTTGAAAAGGTTGCCATTCCAGTGGGGGAAATGGTGAACCAGTGTGTTGCCAGTCATCAGGATATAACCAAATCCAAGTCGCAAACTCTGGTTTCGCAACCGATGGCCGGGCAATTTGCGCCCAACGAAGGCATGGAAGTTTGGTGTGATGAGGAGGCTTTCCTGCAAATATTGGACAATCTGTTGGACAATGCGGTTCGCTACACGCCGGGCGGAGGAAAGATCGAAGTAAACTGGGGCAGGGGTAAGGATTTTGTCATTATCGAGGTGCGTGACAACGGAGTGGGAATTCCAGAGGCTGATTTGCCACGCATTTTTGAAAGGTTTTATCGGGTCGATAAGGCAAGATCCAAGCAACTTGGCGGAACCGGATTGGGGCTTTCCATTGTTAAACACCTGGTGCAGGCGATGAATGGCACCATTACCGCAACTAGCGAGGTAGGCAAAGGCACCAGTTTCACACTTCAACTACCGGTTTACAAACAACAGCAATTCGTTTGATTACTTTTTGGCAAATAAAAGAGGCCTGCTGAAAAGCTTGCCATCGCTTAGGCAATAAAGAGTCTCACCCGCAATGGCGATGAAACCCGGTTTGCCATTCGGGTTCGTTAAAACACCGCAAAGCCTTCCGGTCGGGTCAAACACCTGCACCCCAATGGAAGTGGCTGCGTAAATGCGGTTTAGTGAATCCACTTTCAAGTCGGTGACCAAAGCCGGGGTTCCAGGTGGTGCCTTTCTTGGTGCCACATAATAATCCCTGGCATCCAGGTTTCCATCGGCTTTCACACGCAAGGTGGCTATTTGCAGGGTTTCTGTGGTGCCCGCAAAAAGTGTGGAACGAGAAAGATCCAATGCCAGCGATGCACACGGGCCATCATCCACCTTGCGAAAACTGTTTTTCTCCACCATATAAATGGAGGGATCGTTCGGAAGGTCTGCGTAGAACTTTCCGCGGGAAAGCAAAGCCATGGCTGTCGGTGCCAACCCTTCGCAAAAAATTTCCGGTTCATCCTTACCCAATGGCACATGAAGGATTCTGGCTGGCTTGGGGTGGGAAAGGTATATGGAACCATCATCTTGAGGCAGGATTGCAATAATTCCGGCAGACTTGCTCACCTTGCTGATGGTGTTGGACTTGTCCAGCCGTATTACTTCATTTTCCAATGCCGCCAGAATGGATCCATCTGGATTTCCCGCAACGGCGAGTACTTTTTTATCGATTTGTCGAACTTGGGCCCAATTGGATTTTTCCGGAATAATCTGGCTTAGCGGAATATCCTGGGCGCAAACCAGTGGTGCCAAAACCAGGGGAAGAATCATGGTTGCAAGATTTCGCATGGTGTTTCTCCGGTTTTTATAATTCCTAATCTCGCCACAACCAGCGTAAAGAGTCTGGCAGAATGGCTCCGCCATGCTTGCCATTGTGTCCCCCATCACCTTCCACATACTGGAAATCATATTTGGCAAATTTCAGTGCCGCAGACATGCTTCGATTTGCCAAAGGCCAGCTACCATGCAGGTTGTCCAAGTCGTTGCTGCCTTCCTGAAGGAAAACCCGGATTGGCTTGGGTTCAGTTTTACGAATCATACCCGGGTAAACATCCCCGCCACGAATATTGGTGAAACTTCCCACATGGCTTAAAACCTTGCTGAATAGGTCGGGGCGTTCCCATGCCACGGTAAATGCGCAAATACCGCCGGAACTTATGCCACAGATGGCACGGTCCTTGGCGTTTTTGCTGATGTTGTGGGTTTTTGCCACCTCGGGGAGTATTTCCTTTTCCAGAAAAGTGGCGTACTGCGGGGATAATGTATCGTATTCGAAGCTGCGGTTACTGCGGGCCTTACCCTTGGAATCAGCGCTCGGTACAGAGCCGGGATTCAGGAATATTCCAATGGTCACGGGCATTTGTTTTTTGTGAATCAGGTTGTCGAAAACAACGGTGGCGCGAAACTGTCCCTTCTCGTTCATGTAACTTCCACCATCCTGAAAAACCATGATGGAGGCAGGTTTTGCGGGATCGTACTGTGCTGGGGTGTAAATCCACCAATCGCGTACCGTTTCAGGGAAAACATTGCTTTTCCAAGTGCGTTTTTCAATTTTCCCTGTGGGCACATTTGGCGAGGGGTTTGAATCGGGGCCAAAGGTATAGTCGTCAGCTGCAAGAACTATTGCGGATAACGCCAATGTGAACGCCAAAGAACCGTAAATTTTGCTCATGGTGGTTTGCCCATCAAACTTTAAATAGGTAGGAGGATACTTAATTACAGCGTTTTATGCCTTAAATCAACGAAAAAGAAAACTGACGCAAAAAGGAATATAAACATCATGCTTTCTTAACCGTTTCTTCTTATTTGTTGATTAAGATAATTCCTTGTCTTAGGCCTTAATCGGGTTTCCATGGTGTTTAGAATGATGGCAACTACATCTTATGCGGCAATTCTATCGGAACGATCCCTCAACGGTAGAGAGCTCACCCCTCAAAAAGGGTTGGTCCCAAAATACCAGGTGAAGAACCTCAATTTCTGGTACAACAATCATCAAGCTCTTTTTGATATTAATTTCCAAATTCCTCCACAATCGGTAACGGCGCTGATCGGCCCTTCAGGGTGTGGTAAATCAACTTTCCTGCGTTGTTTGAATCGCATGAATGATCTGGTGGATGGAACCAGGCATACTGGGGAAATCCTGCTTGACGGTGAGGATATCTACCGCAAATCCCTTAACTTGGTTGATTTGCGTCGCAGGGTTGGCATGGTGTTCCAGAAATCCAACCCTTTTCCCAAGTCTATTTTCGAAAATGTGGTGTATGGTCCCAAAATTGCCGGGCTGAAGAATCAGGCTATTCTCAATGAAATTTGTGAAAGGTGCCTTCGTGGTGCGGCGCTATGGGATGAAGTTAAGGACCGGCTTGATCAATCCGCTTTGAACCTATCCGGTGGGCAGGCCCAAAGGCTTTGTATTGCGCGGGCTTTGGCCACAGACCCGGAAGTTTTGCTGCTGGATGAACCAGCAAGCGCTTTGGATCCCGCTTCCACTGCGCGCATTGAGGATCTGGTTTTTGAACTGAAGCGCGATTACACCATCGTCATTGTTACACATAACATGCAGCAGGCAGCTCGTGTTTCCGACCAGACTGCGTTTTTCTTTCAGGGCCGGCTGGTGGAAGTGGGGCCAACAGACCAACTTTATACCAGGCCCCAGGTCAAACAAACCGAGGATTACATAACCGGCCGTTTTGGCTGAGATTATTTTTTTAAAAGGGTGTTACATGTCGATTCACCTTCAGCGCGACTTGGATGAATTGCAAAGAAGTATCATGGCTATGGCCAGCTTGGTGGAGGCAGCCCTTTCCAAGACTATTACAGCTTTAAAAAATCGCGATCCGAACATCGCCAGGGATGTGATTGAAGGCGATGCCCAGATAGATGCTGAAGAAAACATCATCAACAACGAAAGCCTGAAAATACTGGCTTTGCATCAGCCTGTTGCGGGGGATTTGCGCCGTTGTACCGCCGCCATGATGATTACCACCGATCTGGAACGCATGGGTGACCTTGCCGAGGAAATTGCAGAGCGTGCCATAGAGCTTTGCAAACCACCTTACATGCCCATCCCTGAAAAAATTCAGCAAATGGCCGACCTTACCACCGTTATGGTGCGCCAAAGCCTGGATGCCTTCGTGAATCTGGATGTCAAGCAGGCTTTGATGGTCATTCGTATGGATGACGAGGTCGATCGGTACAATCAGGAAATCATCAATGGCATCATCAAATACATGGGTGAAAAGCCTGATAACATTCCCCATGGTTTGTCCATGTTTTCAGCCGTGCGACATATCGAACGCATTGCAGACCATGCCACCAACATAGCCGAGGATGTTGTCTATCTGGTGGAAGGTGAAATAGTCCGTCATCGTGTTCGTTCAGGAGAAGAAAATGCCAACGGAGACCATCGAAATGAAAGAAGATAGGAAGGCAAAGCAGCCATCCAAGACTTCCGATATTCCTAAAAATGGACATAAAGTTCTGATTATTGAGGATGAGCAACCCCTGGTAGAGGCCCTGGTTTACAACCTCGAAAAAGAGGGATATGAAACCATCGTTGCCCTTGATGGTCAGGAAGGTCTTCGCAAGGCAATAAGCACTTCGCCAGATTTCATCCTTTTGGACCTGATGCTTCCATCGCTCAATGGAATTGAAATACTTCGGGAACTTCGTTCCAATGACCGCACCAAGAACACACCTATTATCGTGGTGACAGCCAAAGCCGAGGAAACAGATCAGGTGGTTGGTTTCTCCATGGGTGCTGACGATTATGTGACCAAGCCTTTCAGCGTGAAGGTTTTGTTGCAAAGGATCAAGGCTTTAAAGCGCAGGACGGAACCCGCGGAAGAAGAACTGGAAATCAAGGTTTTGGAACATCGTGGCGTTAAAGTGGATCAGGTTCGTCACAAGGCATTCCTTGGCAAGCATGAACTTGATCTTACTCCTACGGAGTATCGATTGCTGGAATGCCTTATAAGGCAGCCAGGAAGGGCGTTTTCCCGGGTGCAACTCATGGAGTTCGCAATTGGTGAGGGTGCCATTGTGCTAGAGCGCACGATTGATGTTCATATCAAAACGCTGCGTAAGAAGCTAGGCAACATGGATATGATTGAAACAGTTCGTGGCCTGGGCTATCGGTTCCAGGAATAAAAGTGAATGGATCGATAAAAATCAAAGCAAGCCCCCGGTATACTCGGGGGCTTTTTCTTTGGAATGTTTAAAGGGTAGAAACAATAAAAAAAGCCCGCTGGTGCGTCGCCAGCGGGCTTCGGGTTAAACATTACCTATGATTAGGGAAGTTGGAAAACTTCGCCACCTGCTGCGGTAGCAAGGCCACGTGCGATTACGGGGGTAATTGATTCATTCAAGAATCCAATGTGTCCATCGGCGAATACTGCGAATGCACCACCCGTGTGGAAACTGAATGGTTCATCGTTAGGCCCAAAGTTGTTGGTTGCCCACAAGCTTGCTTGTGCGGAAGGAGTATTGTTAATCATTTTCCTTTGGTTGCAGGTTCCAACATTTGCAGGTTCGGTAGTTGCAGTACCAGCAGCCTGGCAAGTAGTGGAAGTTGCTGCAGTAGTTGCAGAAATTGGCCAGGTTGGGGGGCCAGACCAGCCATTGCCCTGATCGGCTT
>JBEGQX010000159.1:0-4687 GCA_041180805.1 Planctomycetota bacterium | reverse complement strand
ATAGTAATGGGATTTTTGCCTTGGATTCCTAATATCGCTCCGGGCAATCCTGTTCAATTACCTACATCTCAATTTTTCCCTTCCAGTAAAAACACAAACCTTTGGAAAGTATTATTTTCCTTGGGTGTCGTTTTGGTGCTTTTAGCATTCATTTTTGAAAGAAACCCTAAAAAATCAGCAACTTCAATAGTTCTGGACCTAAGTGGCAGCATGGCAGAAAGCGCTGTTTTTCAAGAGACAACCATTCCAAAGATTCAAAAAGCCCAACAGATAATTAATCAATCTGTTGGGTTGCTTTCAAAAAATCATTTGATTGGAATCACTACCTTTTCAAATACTGCGGAATGGTACTCACCTTTAATCGGTGAAACAGGTTTGATCTCCACTTTGGTAAATGATTTACAGGTGAAAAAGTCTCCGGGGGAAGCAGAAACCAACATCAGCGATGCGTTGGTGGTTGGGTTGAATTCCGTTAAAAACCAACCAACCGGGTATTCACAATTATTGCTGTTTACAGATGGCGAACATAACGTGGAAAACGCATTATCCGGATTGCTTCCAGAGCAGGTTGCGGGATTGGCCAAAAAAATATCTGTTCCCATTCATGTGATAGACCTTGGTGGAAATCTGCCTGCAAACGATTTCCCCGAACTTCAGAAACGCAAACAAGCAAGGAATAATCTTAGAAGCCTTGCTTTGGCAACCGGTGGGAAATATCTGGATTCTGCACAAGAACCATCTGACTTCAATGCCAGCTTTAAATCGTTGTTGGCTCCGGATTCGGGCAAAATCAAAAACTGGCTGTTTTTAATTTCCGGCTTCATGCTTGCCTTTTCCATGGTTGTTCCAGGTTCCCCGTGGAGGAGGTTTACTTGTTAATCATCTTTTCCATTTGGATGTTGTTATGGTTTCTGACACTAGCATTTCTTTGGGTTTATAAGCGCAGAACCAAGGTCAAGGTATTTACATGGTTGCCAGAGGTAGCCAATCGAAATCCTTCATCGTTGGAAAAAATATACGAGCCAACCATTTTGGTGATGGGTCTTTTGTTAATCACCTTCGGGCTTTGCAATGAAATTGCACGTGACCACGCGGCAAATGAAAAAACAGCATTGTTTTTGGTGGCAGGGGAAAAATTCCAGGAGAATTCAGGGCATTTTTTGCAACAACAATCCTTGTTAAAGGGCATGGTTTTAGACATTCAAAGAATGGGTTTGGATTTCGAGTTGGGTTTTTTGATGGGAGGCAAAGAAGATTCTTTTTTTTGCCCCCCTACTAAAGATTTTGGCTATCTAGAATTTTATTTAAATAATCCCGCGTCATTACATAATGTGCAATCGAATCCAGATACGCTTTTGAAAACCACTTGTGCTTTATATGCTCCATCCAGCGCTGAATTGCACATCTGCTTTGTTTTCTCAGGCATAGAGGTGGCAACTCAACTGATTGAGGGGTATTCCTGGGTTTGGGATCTGGCAGGTGTCAGGAAAACGCTGATCATCCTTGGCAAAGAAGGTCCGCTGAAAAGTTTGCGCGATACAGAAGTTGTATTTCTGGATGGGAAATTACCACCGAATGAAGATGTCATGCGTTTTTCGAAAATCCCCGTGGGCGTTCGTTCAAAAAAATGGATTTATCCTTCGCATATAGAACACTTACTATCTGGCTGTGGTTTGCTACTTATCTTTCTTTCCGGTTTAAGGGTTAGCAGTTTTAGCATTCTATTTGGGAGAGTCGGGCAAAATAAAATTGCTGGTGCAAGGATTGGACTGCTGATGTTGGTTGTTTTTGCGATGGGTGCTGATTCTTTGGCGGAAAATAAAAAGGGAAATATAACCAGCTCCAATTTAGTTATTGGTAAAGAGCCCAAAAATTCGCCCCCATTAAAAAATCATCGCTTTTTTGAAACCAAGCCGGATTTATCGAAAGCTTTTTACCATGAAAGATTGGCTTTAGATTCCTCGGGAGTTAACAAAGAATTTCATTTATCTAAAGCGGCAGAAATTTACGCATTTGCTTCAGAAGAAGATGGGGAAACAGGCTTGCAAGGTTTGATTGGATTGGTGCGCGTTTTTGGTGTTGGAAGTCATTCTTTTTCCCCGCGGGTATTTCTTGATTTGGATAATCGGTTAAAAGAAAGGATTTCCAAAACATCAGATTTGAAACAAAAGGAATCCTTGCGGAAATCTTTGTCATATTTATGGTTCTTCAGGGATCTGAAAGCTTGGAAAGCTAGCGAAGCTATCTACGGTGAAAAGGACGCCGACGGGCAATATGCAGACACTGAAAATGCGAAAACTGGCAAGAGCGAAAGTAAAAAAGCGATAGATAAAACCCTACCCAAAAAAGGCCGGGATGGTTCCGGTGTTCCCAAAGATGATAGTCCCGGAGCAGGGAACATGGATTTGGCAAAATGGCAGGGTGAGGTGAAAAACCTTGGCCCATCCCAAAGCAAAGATTTTATTGAGTCGGCTGCATTCAAAATACTTTCAAGAAAAAGATAAAACCATGGTTTTTGTGTGTCTTTACTTTTTGAACCAATTCATGCTGATGGGGTTTCAGGATCGAACGGCGATCGCCTTAAGTGGCGCCGAGGGCGAGGGCTTTTCGGTTTCTTCAAAGCTTGAAAAGGATTTGGTTGATTGGAATGAAAACACAAAGTTGGTAGTCAGCGTGCGTGCAAAGGGAAAGGTGAAATGCGGGCCGGGTTCAATCAACCTTGGAGAAATTCGAGGCTGGGGCCAAGACCTAAAATTGACGCCGGAAGCTGCTGAATTTTTATGGGATGAGAATGAAAAGCTTTGGAAAGCCGAATTTAATATTTTACCTCAAAAAGCAGGTTTTATTTTAATACCAGAGATTCCTTTTTCTTTCAGAAACACCCTGGTGAGTTATCCAGAAAAATCTCACATGTTGGTTTTTTCCGAATCAATATTGCTTCAGGTTAAAGAACCCCAAATGATTGCATCGATTGAATCTTTCGATTCCCGCCTTAAAACCATGGGGAATGTGCCTTCTCAAATCGTGGAAACCGCATTGGCGCTTGTTTTGGCACCCTTAAGTATGTTTCTTGCATGGAAAATGATTCGAAAATATCTTTCCGATAATCTCGAATACCAAAAACCCGGAAAAGGGGGATGGATAATCAAGCTGCTAATTTCTAACCCCATGGGTGAATTAACCCGGTTGGATTGGATGTCCAATCTGCAAAGTTATTTTCGGAATACATTAATGCCCGGGCATGGAGTTTTAACGGCCCGGGAAATTTCCGGGGGCGTTTTTCGTAAATACCTTGGTGAACAGGAGCAAGAAACATTAGCCGACTTTTTTCAAAATCTGGAGAATGGCTGTTTTGGCGTGGAACAGGACTTTGATGAAAGTCTGTTTAGGACGCAGGCATTAGTTTGGGTAAGGTTGTTTGAATCTCGCAGATAAACCGATTCTAAGATCAAAGCTGGTGTTTCTAGGGTGGGATTAGCCAAGATTTTTCAATGGCTTCTGATATACTGCTTTGGATTCTGCAGATGGTATAAGGATGCCCATGGCCGGAGGTAAACAAGGTGTCGGATAAAATTAGCGAGTACCTAAGTCAGTTCAGCAATGCCAGAAAACAAATGCTGGATCAATTGAACAGGGTGATAGTTGGGCAATCCGAGGTCATCGAGCAAATTCTTGCAGCCATTTTCACGCGCGGACATTGTCTTTTGGTGGGTGTGCCCGGGTTGGCAAAGACTCTTATGGTGGCGTCCATCAGCCAGATTTTGGATGTGAAATTTCGCCGGGTACAGTTCACGCCAGATCTTATGCCTTCCGATATCACTGGTTCAACCATTCTTGATGAAGCGGATTCTGGCAAGAAGGATTTCCGATTTGTTCAGGGCCCGGTGTTTACAAATATTTTGCTCGCGGACGAAATCAACCGAACTCCGCCAAAAACTCAGGCGGCGTTGCTTCAGGCCATGCAGGAACGCGAAGTTACCATCGGTCAGGAAACTCACAAATTACCAGACCCATTTTTTGTGATAGCCACCCAAAATCCCATTGAACAGGAAGGAACCTATCCCCTTCCGGAAGCACAACAGGATCGCTTCATGTTCAACATCTATGTCGGCTATCCCACCTTGGATGAGGAAAAAAAGATTCTGTTGCAAACCACCAAGGATGAATCTGTTGAATTAACCAAGGTACTTTCAAGCAAGGCGATTGTTAATCTGCAGAAGCTTGTGAGAAGTGTGCCGGTGGGTGAATATGTTGTGGATTATGTGGCAAGGCTGGTAAGGTCGACGCGCCCGGGGCCGGAATCCCCGGATTTTGTAAGACAGTGGGTGGATTATGGGGCAGGCCCCCGCGCAGGGCAGTTTCTAATTCGTGCCGGGCAGGCGTTTGCAGCTATGGACGGAAGATTTAGCGTGTCTATAGATGATATTAGGAAAGCCGCAGTGCCGGTGTTGCGACATCGTGTGGGTGCAAACTTTCAGGCCCAAGCTGAAGGCAAGCGCAGCGATGATAGCGTAAAAATGCTGCTTGATTTTGTTGGAGAACCCGAAGTATCCAAGTATGATCGAGGGAACTCCAAAGGCAAACCCACCATGACGCTAAGACGGCCAGATTAGCTTTCAAAACTTATTCAGGAGATGCCATGAAGGGAAAAAGTTCTTTCTCGAAACTGTTTTTATTGTCCTCACCT
>JBEGQX010000158.1:0-28285 GCA_041180805.1 Planctomycetota bacterium | reverse complement strand
TGTGCTTTGGTTGGCTTGGATTTGAATTCGGGGTGGCTTTGCACAGCCAAAAACCAGGGATGATCGTTTAGTTCGACCACTTCCACAAGATTTCCATCGGGGCTAGTGCCCGAAAACTTCATACCATGTTTTTCAAATTGGGCACGATAATGATTGTTGAACTCATAGCGATGGCGATGTCGTTCTTGCACAAGCTCGCTGCCATAAGCCCGATGTGCCAGAGAACCTTTATCCAGCTTGCATGGGTAAGTGCCAAGACGCATGGTGCCGCCGAGGTCAGTTATTGAGTATTGTTCATCCAACAGGCATACCACAGGGCTCTTGCAATTCTTATCTATCTCGGTGGTATTTGGGTCAGGCAGACCGACTACATTCTTGCCGAACTCAATGACGGCACATTGCAAGCCCAGGCAAATGCCAAAGAAAGGAATCTTGTTTTCCCTGGCGTATCGAATGGCATCAATCTTTCCGGGTATGCCCCGGTAACCAAACCCACCAGGAACCAAAATTGCATCCACCCCGGCAAGCTGCCTCTCAGCCCCCTCATTCTCAATATCTTCGCCTTCGATTTTACGAATGCTCACCCTGGTGGTGGTTGATATTCCAGCATGATCCAATGATTCGTAAATGGACTTATACGCATCATTATGGCGAATATACTTTCCCACCACCGCAATGCTAACTTCCATCGTGGGATTTCTAAGCCGCTGCAGCATCGATTCCCAATCGGAGATATCCAGAGGACGGGCTTTCAGCGATAGTTTTTCAACGATCAACTGATCAAGCTTATTTGCCACCAAGCTTAAAGGCACCTCATAAATACTGAATTCCTTGTCACGCTCCTCAATGACTGCCCGCGGTTCCATGTTGCAAAACAAGGCGATTTTTTCAGGCATGTCGCTGGTCATCTCGCGCTCGGTTCGGCAGATCAGGACATCCGGCTGAATACCAATCTGACGAAGCTGGCCGACCGAATGTTGCGTTGGCTTGGTTTTGGCCTCGCCTGCGGCCTTAAGATACGGCACCAGTGTCAGGTGTATGTAAAGGCAGTTATTCTTGCCGACATCCAGCGCAAACTGGCGAATCGCCTCCAAAAAAGGCAGGCTTTCAATATCACCAACGGTTCCACCAATTTCGGTGATTACAACATCCACTTCATCAGTAGCCAGTTTAAGGATCGATTTCTTGATCTCATCTGTCACATGGGGAATGACCTGCACCGTCTTGCCCAGATAATCTCCACGACGTTCTTTTTCGATAACTGATTGGTAAATCTTGCCCGTGGTGTAATTACAATCTTTGCTGAAAGGGGCATTCGTAAAGCGCTCGTAATGACCAAGATCGAGGTCAGTTTCAGCACCATCATCCAGCACATAGACTTCACCGTGCTGGTAAGGACTCATGGTCCCTGGATCAATGTTGATATAGGGATCAAGCTTCTGAAGCCTGACCCTTAAACCACGATGCTCCAAAAGCATGCCAATCGAAGCACAAGTCAATCCTTTTCCCAAGGAACTGACAACACCGCCTGTAACAAAAATGTGCTTGGCCATTCTGGCCCTTTCCACCCAAAAGAACAGGAAAACCAGGGGGCTTCCTGATATGTCCCCATGGGTGGATTTATACGACTAGTTTGGGTCTGGTTCCAGAATAATGTCAGAAAAACCTAGGCAACCTTCCGGGAACGCAAGGAGTTGTATTCGGAAATGAAGTTCTGGTAGTCCTGTGGTGTGTCCACTCCCAAGCTTCGTTCCTCGACAATTCCCAGTTGAATGGGCTTGCCGATGCCGAGAACCCGCAATTGCTCCAACTTTTCCAGCTTTTCCAAAGGATCCTGGGGAATTTTTGAAAGGCCCAGCAGAAACTCCCTGCGGTATGCGTACATGCCTATATGTTGCAAGAAACTTGCCGGGCGGGCATCGAAATCAGGTTCACCATCCCGCTGAAAAGGAATAGGACTTCGGCTGAAATACAAGGCCCTATGGCTGCCATCATGCACAACCTTTACACAATTTGGATTTAGCCAGTCTTCACGGCTTCTGATGGGCGTGGCCAGGGTTGCCATTGGACTATCGCTATTTTCCAGCAATTGACGAATCAGCAGGTCAATGGAGGCAGGGTCGATCATCGGCTCGTCACCCTGCAAATTTACAAAGATATCACCGGGAACCTTGGTGGCCACTTCAGCGACCCGATCCGTTCCACTGGGGTGACTTTTCAGCGTCATTTGGCAGTTTGCCTGAAATTTCCCACAGGCAGCCATAATTCGAGGATCATCCGTGGCAATTACTACCTCGTGCGCCAGCTTGGACTTTTTGGCCTGCTCATAAACATGCTGAACCAAGTATTTGCCAGTTTGTTTCAGGAGAGGTTTCCCAGGAAGGCGCGAAGAAGCATAGCGGGCAGGGATGACAAGTACACAACGCATGGAACACTCCAATAGCAGACATTTCTATCCATTGAAGCCATCATTGGAACGATTTCTGGAAATTTACGCAAGATTGGCATAGGGTAAGGAAAGAGATTATCCGGAGATTAACAACATGAACCTGGAACTTGATTATTTGGTTATCAGTCCACACCCCGATGACGCTGAACTTGGGCTGGGTGGCACACTTGCATTATTAAAGTCGGAAGGTTCCAGAGTTGGGGTTCTTGACCTGACTAATGGCGAACCCACCCCGCATGGAGACCCGGTAACCCGTGAACGGGAAACTGCCGAGGCAACAAAAGTATTGCAACTCGATTACCGCCGAAATCTAGGTCTAAAAAATAGGGAACTTGAATCTGACTTGAATGCCCGGAAACTTTTAGCCGAGGAAATACGGGCCTTAAAGCCCAAAACCATATTTGTGCCACACTGGGAAGATGTTCACCCCGACCATGTGGCAGCTTATGAAATTGCATTAGGCGCAAGGTTCTGGAGCAAATTAACCAAGGCCCAACTGGCTGGCGATCCCCACTTCCCCCAAAAAGTGATTTATTACTTTGGAGTCCATCTTCGAATTCATCCCAAACCATCGTTTGTGGTGGATATTTCGGCTCATATTGATTCTAAAATGAGGGCTATCGAGTGCTATCGTTCTCAGGTTATCACCGGTCGTAGCACCGTTTTTCCTACCTTTTTGGATGATGTAAAAGATCGTAACCGTTATTGGGGCTGGTCTATCGGCTGCAGCTACGGCGAACCTTTCCTGATGCGTGAGGAAGTGGGTTTAAAAAGCCTAGGCAATCTAGCTTGAGTTTTCCGCCTGGCTTAGGGTGGTAAACCCTGACGGCAACTTGCCCTTTTTCAAAAAACATTCCCTGCTTCGGTTCCTTTTCCTTGTTTGGCTTTCTTTCCTTTGGTCGATAGTTCCTGAAGATCTGCCTCTTTAGGAGTATGGGATGTCGTCGCAGGATTTTCATGTTCTGGCCATGGTCAAGGGTGAGCACCAGTTTGTCTATATGTTTGATGACGATGGCTGGGAAGAATTGGTTCAAGCTCTATCCGACCAAGCCGAAGACCCCAAACTTTTAATTAGCTGGTTTGATGCGGCGCTAATTTCGCATCGTGCCAAAAACCAGATCAAGCTTTCAAAGAAGGAGACACTGACTCCTTCGCGTTTACCCAGGTGAACAAGGTTAATACTGGAGCTGCTTCAGGATGAATCAGGCTTTGGCTGGCTTTCTGCGTCATTTAAACCTTGAAAAGAACTCTTCCGAGTTCACTGTGAAGTCCTATCGTGAGGATCTTGCCCAGGCAATCAACTTCCTGAAAGGGCATACTGCCAATCAAGCCCTTAAACCAAACCAAGTCACCAGCAGACATGTTCGCGCCTTTATAGCATGGCTTAGCGAGCAAGGTTATTCCCGCTCGACCATTCACCGAAGGCTAGCCTCTTTAAGATCGCTGTACAGGTATCTGCGCAGAGAGGAAAAAGTCGAGAAAGATCCCACGGATGGTTTGAAGGGACCCAGGCTGGATCAGAACCTGCCACATTTCATGTCCAACCAAGATATTGAAAAGCTCTTGGATGCACCGCAAGGCGAGGGATGGATGATTCTGCGCGACCGCGCCATTTTGGAAACCCTTTACTCCGCGGGATTGCGCGTGAGCGAATTGGTCGCATTAAATCAGGACGATATTGAATACGGAGATGGCACCGCCATTGTGCGCGGAAAGGGCAAGAAAGAGCGTATCGCGCTCTTGGGGCCACCGGCCATCAAGGCGCTAAACACTTATTTGCAAGCCAGAAAAGGCCAGCAAAATCAGAAAGTAAGGGAAAACGAGGCAATCTTTCTGGGCAAGAATGGGACCCGACTAACCACAAGAAGCGTGGGCAGACTGCTTGAAAAGTACATCAAATCAGTGGGTTTGGATCCGAGGTCAACTCCCCACACTTTGCGTCACACCTTTGCAACCCATTTGCTGGATGCCGGGGCGGACATCCGCGGGGTGCAGGAATTATTGGGACACAGCAGTCTGGGCACAACCCAGATTTACACGCATTTGACGACCACCAGACTCAAGGAAAGTTACAAGAAAGCCCACCCCCGGGCCTAGCACGACTTGCAGGAGCAAGCAATGCCATCAAAAAAACGTTCATGGATGTCTCTGGGATTACTTCTTTTATTGGGTTCAATGTTGCCGGCTGGGGAAATCCACTGGCGCGATGATTACCAGGCTGCCAGAAAGGAGGCGCTTGAAAAAAACCTGCCATTGCTGATCGACTTTCACACCGATTCCTGTTTTTGGTGCAAGCAGATGGATATGCGCACCTTTCAAGACACCCAGGTTCAGGAAAAACTGACCAGCCAGTGGGTAACCTTGAAGGTTCACGCAAAACAAAATAGCGCACTTACCGCTGCTCTTAAAATCCGAAGTTTTCCCACCATGGTCTTCGCCGGCCCAGAGGGCAATATTTTAGGTTTCTTGGAAGGCTTCATGGAAGCACCAGTTCTTATCGAACAATTAGAATCCTTCCGCGCCACTGCAATCACACCGGAATGGATGGTGGCCGATTATCAGGAAGCCTCCAAAGCAATTGCAAAGGATGAATACAGCAAGGCCCTTTTGATCCTAAAGAAGATATCTCAGGATGGCAAAAGCAGACCCATACAGACCAAATCCAACAACCTGATTCTTGATTTGGAAAGACAGGCAACGGACCGATACACCAAAGGCAAAAAACTGCTAGATGAAGGCAGTCGTGCTGAGGCCGCGGAAATCCTACAGGATCTTGTACGAACATTCGAGGGGACCGATGCCTCCAAGGAAGGCAGACAGCTTCTTGCAAGTATTGCAACCAAAAAAGACATAAGTGAAACCAGGGTTTCGACGGCAGCCCCTGAAATTCTTAATTTGATTCGCGAGGATTTTCAGTTAGGCAACCTTGCGAGCTGTTTGGAAAGAAGCGAAATGCTGAATGTGCTGGCGCCGGGTTCCAATGAGGCCAGGGAAGGCACAGTCCTTGCCAACCAGATTAGGGATAACCCAGAATCCATGCGAATAGTGATAGAACAAAACAGTGAAAAGCTTGGTCAAATGTATCTTGGCTTCGCGGAAGCCTGGGTACGCAAAGGCCAGCCCCAGCAGGCGATCTTTTATCTGGAAAAAACCATTCAGGCCTTTCCTGGAAGCAAACAGGCGGAAATGGCTCAAATACTCCTGGCTAGACTTACCGGGCCAATGGTTCGAAGTACCGATTCCAAGAAATAGAAACTAGCCATCCAATAACCCAGTGGTTCTTGCCAAAGCAGCATCATGAATCTGACCATTGGTTGCAAGCATTCCCTTGGTTTGCTTGAAACCAGGTGCACCATAGAGAATCGGGTTCCCTGAAAAATCGGTCACCCTGCCGCCAGCCTCTTCCACCAAAATGTGGCCCGCGCAAATATCCCAGTCATGAAACGCGGGGTAATTGTTGGCATAAAGGTCAACATCGCCACGAGCCACCATCGCCATTTTTAGGCCTGCGGAGTATTTTTCAACGACCGTTCCCGGGGCAAAAGCTGCGACCGCCTTGGAAGGTTTTCCTGGTTTGGCATGGCTTTGAACCAAAACAGCATCTGAAATTTTTAGAGTTGTTTTCACCCTGCATGGGCTGGTTTTACCATCACTAGTCACATGGCATCCATGGCCCTTGGCCGCATAAGTGGTTTTGCCGGTGGCCGGTTCATGGACTACACCAACAACCACTTCTCCATTAACCATAAGTGCCACCATGACAGAAAATTCACCATTTTTCATAGCAAAGCCACGGGTTCCATCGATTGGGTCTACCACCCAAATTCGATTTGCCCCCTTGGGGCTGAGTTCCAAAGTCGGGGTTTTTTCCTCTGCCCACAAGGTGTCTGCTGGAAACTCTTTTCGAAGAATCTTCAGAACAGTTTCCTGAGATTCCCGATCCGTCTCGGTAGTGATATCAGCCGGGGCATTTTCTTGAGGCTTTAGAGACTGATACACCTTTGCAATAAGGGCACCCGCCTCATGGGCAGCGTTCAGAGCGACCAACAACTCTTTTTCAAACATGAAACCACCCTTGATCATTAAAAAGCGTGTTTGACTCAGGCAATGCCATAGAAGCGGACCGCGTTATCGTGAAAAAGTTTCCTACGATCCTGTTCACTACGGGCCTGAACCACCTGCTGCAAGGAAGTAAGCCATTCCTTGTAAGTCGCTGCAAGCGTGCAAACGGGCCAATCACCGCCAAACATCACTCGATCTGGACCGAAAGAGTCCAAAGTATGGTTGATAATTGGGGCAAGGTCTTCAACCTTCCATGCTCCAACCGTCGTGGAGGCAATAAAGCCTGAAACTTTCACGACGACATTTTTCTTGGCGGCCACCAAAGCCAGACCTTTTTTCCATTCGTCGTGATTCTTGTTCTTGAGGTCGGGGTTACCGCAATGATCAAGGATAAACCTCGTATCCGGACAGGAATCCACCAACTTTGCGGTATGCTCCAAGTCCGTGCCACGAACACATAAGTCAAAACTAAGGTTGCGCTGGCCAAGAAGACGAATACCCTTTACAAAATCGGCCTGATTGCAAAAACCCGGTGGAGTCGCAGGCACATGAAGTACCTGGCGTATTCCCTTGATGTAATTATTCCCTTTGAAGTAATCAAGGTACTTTGCAAAGTTTGAAGATGCGGGCCTTCCGGAAACCACTGCCGCCACCATGGTGGATTTCCCGCTTTTGCAAATATCGGTCACATAATCCACTTCCTGGGTTTGTTGATCCTCGGCCACATCCACTTCCATGTAAATGGACTTTGTCACATTAAGGCCTTTGGTGGCATCCGCATAATCACCAAGAACAAAGCTTTTGCCTAAAGGGCTGTCCTTTGTAATCCAGGGCAGTTTGAACTTGGTTAGGTCCCACAAATGCTGATGGGTATCGACTATTGGAATCATTTTTTCTTTCTCCGCAGAATTAGCCATGGGCTGTAGCATTTTCACACCAAGACCAGCCATGGTTGTTTGGAAAAACAATCTTCGATTCATGGTTTTCATGATCAGCCCCTTTTTACAATCTTCCGGAAAACAAAACTGTTAATGCCTGAAATGGCGAAACCCGGTGAACACCATGGACATGCCATGCTCATCGCAAGAAGTTATCGCATCTGCATCCCGCATGGAACCGCCCGGCTGAATCAATGCCGCGATCCCGGCTTTTGCGGCCTCATCCACACCATCACGGAATGGAAAAAACGCATCCGATGCCAAAACCGCGCCTCTGGCCTTTTCACCGGCCTTTTTCAAGGCGTTCTGCACTGCATCAACGCGACTCATCTGCCCTGCACCGGTACCAAGTAATTTTCCATCCTTTGCCACCACGATGGCATTACTTTTCACATGTTTGCATACAACCCACGCAAATTTCAGATCGCTCAATTCCGTGACTGTGGGAACTTTCCTGGTAACCACCTTGCACTGAGAAACATTTTCACAGGATGAATCCTTGTCCTGCACCAGCAAACCGCCATCGACTTTTCGAATCTCCACGCTACCTCGTATTGGATGGAATGGCCCGGTGGCCAAAAGCCTTACGCTCTTCTTCCAAGTGGGCTTGGTGGTAAGAATCTCGAATGCCTCCTTGGAAAAGCCCGGGGCAATGACACATTCCAAAAAACGTCCGGGTTCCGCCATGGCCAAGGCAGTCGCTTCGTCCACTTCATGATTCAAGCCAACGATTCCACCATACGCACTTAGCGGATCGCCGTCGTATGCGTCTCGGAAAGCTTTTTCCAAAGTGCCAGAAACAGCAGCCCCACAAGGATTGTTATGCTTCAGGATGACAGCAGCTTTGCCATCCAGTTCCCTTACCAAATTCAATGCACTATCCAAATCCAGCAGGTTGTTGTAGGACAATTCCTTGCCATGAAGAATGGAAGCACAGGCCAGGGAATCCTTCGACGGGTTTAACTCCAGATAGAAAGCAGCTTTCTGGTGTGGATTCTCCCCGTAGCGAAGAACTTGCTTGCGTTCAAAATGCAAATCCAAATGATCCGGGAAAGCCTCCTGGGTCTGACCCTTGAAATAACGACTAATCGCCAGATCGTAGTTTGCGGTGTGTGTAAAAGCATCCCTGGCGAGCAATTTTCTGGTCTCAAGGCCAAGTGCCCCGTTATTCTGCTGAAGTTCCTGAATAATCGCGAAATACTGCGATGGGTCCGTAATCACCGCAACATCATGGTGGTTTTTAGCCGCGGAGCGAACCATGGAAGGGCCGCCAATATCAATATTTTCAACCACTTCCTCGTAGGAACTGCTGGGGTTAGATGCAACTTTCACAAAGGGATAAAGATTGCATACCACCATGTCTATCGGGCCAATGCCATGATTCTTTACCGTTTCGGAATGATCTTTATTGTCGCGAATGTAAAGAATTCCACCATGCACCTTTGGGTGAAGGGTTTTCACGCGACCATCCAACATCTCGGGAAAACCAGTGATATCCGAAATATCCAAGGCTTTCAAACCGGCATCCTGCAAAGCTTTCTTGGTTCCCCCGGTTGAAACTAGTTCCGCCCCATATCCGACGAGCACCTTTGCCAGATCAATCAAACCCGACTTATCACTGACGCTCAACAAGACCCTTCGAATCTGCCTTGGAATTGCATCCACTTTTGACACTCCCTTGATAATCAAACGAATCCCGACAAGGCAGAATTCTATCACCCACCCGAAAGTTTGCAGCAACTTTTTCCAGAATTCAGTGCCTGTCTTTGGGGCCTATCACAATGGTAAATCCGGTGTTCTCCAACCGAATTCCTTCAGGCATATCCACGGACCAGCCTTTTTGAATCATTGAATGGGCCACTGACCGCCAACGATTGCTATTCATCGAATCTATTGCCCACCCTTCCCTGCGCCAAAGGTAGACCAACAGAGATGCCCGCACAGGTACCGACAGAAGTGCCAGATCCTTCGGGGAAAGAACCAATTTTTCTCCGACTCGCGTTTTTTCAATCTCAGGCAACAATGCCTTAATCAACTGCTCTTCCTGATGAAAGGACTTTCGCGCTGCACCAGATAGGCTCAGCAAGCCTTTTTCAAATCGATTTCCAATCATTTCATGCATGATTGGAAGCATCTGGTTTCTGACCCTGTTGCGCAGAAACCTTGGGCTTTTATTGGACGAATCCTCCCTCCATGCCAGGTTATTTGCCTCGAGATACTTCAATATGCTTTTTCGGCTAACCTTAAGCAACGGGCGCCCAACCCAACCCGACTCCCCCAGCGATCTTTTAAGGGGAATTCCACCAAGACCTTTCAAAGAGGCGCCCCGCAGCAAACGCATCAAAATGGTCTCCACCTGATCATTCTGGTTATGGGCTGTAAAAACCCAATTCATAGCATTCGCCACCAGTTGCGATGAAAAGAAGTGGTAACGATGGCTTCTTGCGATGTTTTCCAAGTTACCTTTTTGGCTTGGATTGGAACAAACCTTCGTGGATATGTAATCCACTCTGACAGCATTTTGGGATTTCAGTGTCGCTGCAAAATCCTCAACGAACTTATGATCGGAGTCACTCTCGTTCCCCCGCAAGCCATGATTGACATGAGCAATTAGCATTTTGGAAAAGAGCCCCTGGCTACCCAACCTGAATAGAGCATGGGTAAGGCAGATACTATCCGCCCCGCCTGAAACTCCAACCAAGACTCCCCGGTCCAATCCTTCGCAGGTAAGCAGGAATTTTTCGACTTTCCCAAGTACCCGATCCGTAGTCATTACAGTGATCCACTTCGCAATTCTTCGAGCGTGGCCCGGATATCCGGACTGCGCATGAAAGTTTCCCCCACTAGAATGGCTCGAGCACCTGCGCTTCGAAGCAATCGAACATCTGCAGGCGTTTTTATGCCACTTTCACTGACCACGAGGTATTCCCGGCCAATATGAGGCAAGAGATCCAGAGTATGCTCAAGACGCGTTTCAAATGTGCGTAGATCACGATTATTGATACCCACAAGACGGGTTCCACAGTTCAAGACCCTCGCCAGATGTTGAGGTTCATAAAGTTCAACCAAAGGTTCCAAACCTAATGCAATGGCCTTTTTTACAAGCATGGCCAGTTCATCACCCAGAAGAACTTCTGCAATAAAAAGGGCAGCGCTTGCCCCATGAATCTTGGCCTCCACCAATTGGTACTCATCCACCACAAAATCTTTCCTTAGCAAAGGTGTGTCCACCACCTTTCCCACAGATTCCAAATGCTCCAAGGATCCCTGAAAAAAATCCCTGTCCGTCAAAACACTGATGCAATCCACCCCACCCGCAAGATAATCTTTAGCGATGTTTGCAGGGTCAAAATTAGCGCGCATCACCCCGGCGGATGGTGAGGCTTTTTTTATTTCCGCAATAATTCCAATTCCCCTGGCATTTACCAGGGCATCCAGGAAACTATTCCTTGGTGCCACAGTTTCTGCTGCCCTTTGAAGTTCCAAGAGGCTTTTCTGCCTTTTTGCACTGGCAACTTCTTCAAACTTTCTAGCCACAATTTTGTCGAGAATGGTTTCCTTAGCCATGCAGAGCCCTTAAACTGGAATTCTTGGAGTAACAGGAAGCCGTATGCAAAATCAGAATAATTATCTTACGGATTGTGATAATAACCGGGAGTCAGGCTTCCAGTCGATCTATGCAGGCGACATATTCTTTCTCCTGTTGTTAGTGTTTTTTGTTTTCTTCCTGATGGATATTGGCATCCGTGCTTCAGGTCTTGGAAGCTATTATTACGGGCATGAACAATTCCAGGAAATGCTCGATAAGGCAAAAATGGAGGAGCGTTCTCCGGTTCGAACCCGCCTGGGCTTGTGGAGTACCGGGATTGGATACCCATTGATGGCAATTCTTTTTCCAATCTTTTTCAAGCTAAGAACAGGCCAGTCCATTAGCACCCTGGGTATACACACTTTAAGAATTACCCAAGCTTTTTCCCTGGCAATCAAGGCCGTGTTCTTGCTTATACCGTCGGCGTATATCGTTCAGTTATTGACGGTCAAATTGCTACAAATAGCAGGTTTTCCGGAAATTAACGACCACCCATTGGTGGAATTGGGATCCATGCAGCTTGCTGCATTGGAATGGGTTTTGTTTTTTTTGTCCGCTGTGATTGGCGCGGCATTTCTGGAGGAACAGCTTTTCCGAGGCCTTCTGCAACCTTGGTTCCTATCAAGGGCTAACGGCGCAACGCAAGCGGCAATGGCTTCGGTGGTCGTAACGATTCTTTTCCAATTCAAAGATCTGCAAAAAAGTTGCCAATTGCTCTGGGCTAATAACCTGATTTTGGAAAATCCATCGGACAAGGCAATCTTACTCCAGACACTTCAACCTCTACTCTTTTGTATTGCCATGGCCCAAATCATTCACTGGGTATCTCAAAAAGAATCCCTGAAATCCCATGCGACCATAGCGGGCACTGGCCTGTTATTTGGAATGGTCCACAGTTTCGCATGGCCATCGCCTGTACCACTTACCCTTTTGGGATATGGACTTGGCTTGGTTTACATGAAATCAGGAAATTTGCTTGGTCCGATTTTGGTGCATTCCATGTTCAACGCCATAGCATGGTGTGTTCTTTTTTACCAATCTTCATGAAGGAACAGCAAATGGCAAAGAAACACTGGTTGCGTTGCAATCGGAACAGGCTTCCCCAATTTGCAATTCCAAACCAGCCTGATGGTTTGGCCGTCTTAGGAACCCCAATCCGATGGTCTTTTTAAAACCTGGTGAGTAAACAGAGGAAGTGACTCTTCCTACTTCCTGCCCTTCTTTAAAAAGCAGGGTTCCCGCAGCTACAGGTTCACCATCCATTACCAAACCAAAGAGCAGCCTGTTAACCTGGCCACGATCCCTAGCCATGACGATGGGTTCCTGCCCCAGATAACAGCCCTTAGTTGAACTTATGGCCTGCGCGGCACGATTAAGTTCTGGAATGAATGTGTTTTCATCCATATCCCTACCCATTTTAAGGGTACCAGCTTCTATACGCATGGCTTCGTGGGCCAAATTTCCAGCAGGGGAAGCACCGTTACCTGCCAAGTTCTTCCAGGCGGCCTCCACCCTTCCAGTTAACATCATGATTTCAAATCCAGGAACTCCCAAAGGAGATTCCCGGCGGATCTGGCAGGCACCTGCGTCACCCAAATTTCGCACCAGGTGTTGGTGTTCCTCCAAAGGAGGCATTTTTTCCCCAATACACTTCTCAAGTATCTCTGTGGATTTTGGCCCGGCCAGATGAAGTTGTGCAAATTCCTCGGTTCTACCTACAAAACCAACTTGCTCGCTGATTAAAAAATGATCCAAGTGCTGAAGTATTTTTCCTTCAAGGCTTGGTTCCGAATCCAGCCAGTATGCGTGTCTACCGTCAAACAATTGAATGTGATAAACCCGAAGCGGTGCAACAAGCCTTGCCTTGGCATTGGTTAGAAATGCCTCACAGCCACCACCCAACGGCAAATCATTAACCTGGTTTGTACACAGATTGTTTAAAAAAGAGGGCACATCCGGACCTGTCATCTCCACCTTGGACCGATTGGAGCAATCAAAAAGCCCGGCTTGGTTTTTAGTCGCCAGATACTCCCTATGCCAATCACCGAATGAGTCCGGGGTTACTGAATCGTCGGTATACACCGCACCTTGGGCGACCAGAAATCTTTTCCAATCTGAGGCTATCTTCATAGACAAGAATCCTTATTTTTTTGTCTGGCGTGAAATTCGAACATAACTTCTGTGGGCATCCGGAATTACCAGCACCGAGGAGGCCCCATTTAGTAATTCCACCAAATCCTTTTCCTGACGAACAGGAGAAGCCATTAGTCGTTCCGCATCGACCGCGGCGTTTTCTGATGCCAGGTAAATTTTCGCATGGCTTGCGGCTTCCACCCACATCCTGAACTCGGGGTTCATCGAAATTTTGGTTTTCTTGGAGGAACCTGCTTCCAATTGCTGACGAATAGCGGCAAGATCCAGGATGGCTTCAGAAAGCAAAACTATTGAACCTTGTTTTTTAACCACTCTGGAGGCACATTGAGCCGCCCGACACAGATCACGAAAAGAAACAAGCTCACCAGGCATTCCCACCAAAGCCACCACCGTGCTGACTGCGGCAGGTGTTGTTTTCAACCACACTTTGTCAAGTTCTGCCTCCGCCTTTTGGGAAGCTTCCACTGACCCGGTAACAATATCGTGAAGGGCTCCCCCAGAACCCTCGATCACTTGAATAAAATAGGGGGCGCCTAGCAACCAAGCGACTTCAGTTGCCTGAACGGATGCCTTGGAAGGACTATTGGGAAGCAATTCCACCGTTTGAACAGCATAACCGGAAATTGTCTGATCATCCGCCATGGCTGGAAAAATATCGCATTGGGCTCCCGAGTGACCATGAATGGAATCGTAGGATCTTTTCCCAAGAACAATCACCTGATCTGCTTCCACAAGAGTCCTATTCAGATAGATCCTTTCCCCAGCTTCATTCGTCGCAAGATAACAAAGAGCCTTTTTATCATCGGGGTGATGAGTCTCGACACGAACGCCATCAAGTTCCTCGGGCAAATCCTCAAGCCAGTTACAGGCATTTTGGCCGGCAGGCAGAAGCAAAACTACATTTTCCAGATTAACCCCTGCTTTTTGAATATGAAGAAGAACCTCTGAAAGGAGCTTCACAAAATTTGGAATCGAATCATCAACAACGATCACCAAATGATCATCCGGCGTAAGAGTCTCACATAATCTTGGATAACCACAAGGATTTTCCAAGGCATTTCGCATCATATGACCCGGATCAACTCCCAGAGACAGGACCTGAGATTCAAACTCCACGACAGACTGGCCCTGTGGAACGACATAACCCCATTTTTTCCCGCCGAATTCCAATACTAACGATTTCATGATTGCTTTACCCGTATTTCATTTCGAATAAGTTTCATTATAGTGCTTGCAAGTCATTCACCTAAAATTGATCGTAATCCCAATTATTCATGATCTTTACGATAAAAGATGAGGCTTGGATCCAACACGCATATATAATAGGATCATTAGGTTTAAAACTTCCTCGAGAATTAATTCATGGCTGATGAACTGGCTACTCTTAGAAGCGAGAATGAAGAACTCCGGAAGCTAGTTCTGGAGATGGATCAAGCTCTAAGGAATAATCCTGGTCCGTCTCATGATTCCCCTTTACCACAAGGTGATATGGAACAACTGCTTGAGGAGAAATCTGAGGTCATTCGTGGTTTGCATACGGAAAATCAGGAACTAAAAAAAATCATCGCTGATCTGGAAGAAAGACTTTACGGTGGTGTTGCAACGGAACCTCTGTCTACCGGCATCCAACCGGAGTCAACCGCTTCCACAGAACAGGAAATCATTGAACTTCAGGAAAAGCGGGATCAGCTTCGCAAGGAAATATCGGAACTGGAAAAATACATTTGCGACGAGGAAGTGCGCACCAGCCGAGAAAGGGCTGAAATAGCCAGACAAAGGTACGAGGTGGAAAGGCTGAAAGCTGACCTTGATATCGAAATTGAAAAATTGCAGAAAGACAAGGATCTTAAGAGCAAGATTATAGTCATGAAAAGCCACCTGACGGGAACTCACGCAGCCCTGGAAAGGCCTAAACAGGAAGAATCCGCCAAAGATTCAGAATTACCACCAAATGCCAAGGCAAACACGCCGGGCTTTTTTGCCAAACTTTTCGGAAAAAAATAGGAGAATTGCCAAGGCCCAATTTCAGCCCAACACCGCGATTTAAATCATTTCTAACCGAATTTATTATTCACTAAAGCATACCAGTACATTTTATTTTTTGAATAAATCCAGGAACTCCAAACCTTTCGAATGACTTTGTAACCTGTTACATTCTTTTTAACAAAAACTTAATCTGACTCAGAACTTCAAAGGATTTCCATGAACATCCGATTTTCAAAGATGCACTTGATCCCAGTCATAGTCTTGGTTTTATTCTCGGCCCCAGCAATTGGGGAAGTCGTTTTAACCACAACCATGGTTCCCATGCGGGATGGGATCAAACTTTCCACAGATATTTATCGGGATCCAGCCAACGCCAGGGCTCCCGTGGTGCTGATGCGCACCCCTTACAACAAGGACCGCGCCAAGGCAGCCGCCCAAAAGTTTGCCTCCGCAGGTTTTATTGCTGCTGTGCAGGATTGCAGGGGAAAATTCGCCTCGGAAGGAACCTTCATCCCCTACAACCATGAAGGACAAGATGGATTTGATTGCATCGAATGGCTTGGCAAACAACCTTGGTGCAATGGCCGTATTGGTATGTGGGGCAGTTCCTATGTGGGTGCAACCCAATGGCAGGCTGCCGCTGAAAATCCACCCGGGCTTGTCACTATAACACCAACTGCAACCTGGAGCAGTTTTTACAGAAATCTCTACCTGGGAGGTGCTGTTCGCCTTTCGCTTATTACCAAATGGGCGTCAGGCAATTCTCCAAAACCAGAAAAGACCACCCCCAACCAAGATTGGGACAAAACTCTATTGCAGCTTCCGCTTTCCGAAGTGGATGATCAGATCGGCTGGCCCATTCCATGGCTTGAGGCGATGCTTACACATCCCTCCCCCGGTGGTTATTGGAAACGGCTGGATCTCACGGACGAACTCCCGCGAATCCACATGCCTATGCAGCATGTGGTGGGTTATTACGATTTTTTCGCTCGCGAGTCTGTACATAACTTCATGGTGATGAGCCAAAAGGCAACCGATGCAAAAACCCGGGCATGCCAACAATTAATACTCGGGCCATGGGATCATGGCACCATTGGAAAATCCAAGGTGGGGGAACTGGATTTCGGCACCAAGGCTGAATGGGATGCCACCGCCGCAACCTTGGAATGGTTTAAAAAGTATCTGTCAACAGCGGAAACACATGCTAAAAGTTCAAAACCTTCTGTTCGGTACTTTATACTTGGCGACAATGATTGGCGTGATGCGGATTCCTGGCCGCCAGCCGGGTACAAAGAAACCGCCTTTTACCTGCATTCGGAAGGTCGGGCTAACACCAGAAAAGGTGACGGCCAACTCAATCAAAGCCCGCCCATCAAAAATGAACCCCCAGACCAATTCTTGGCAGACCCTGTCAACCCAGTTCCTGCAGCACCCGTTTCGGAAAAACAACCCCTGCATACCGCCTCCTGGGCACCTGTGAATCAAAAAACCATTGAAGACAGAAAAGATGTTTTGGTCTATTCGACCGAAGCTTTGAAAACGCCCCTAACCTTTGCGGGGAATGCCAAGGCTGAAATTGCAGTGTCTTCCAACACCCCAGATGCGGATTGGGTTGTAAAGCTTGTGGATGTTCACCCGGATGAAAGTGCCTACAACCTTGCCGTGGGAATTCTTCGGGGACGCTACAGGGAATCAGAAATGAAACCAAAATTGCTGGAACCAGGAAAAATCTACCCCATCACGGTAGATTTGGGCCCGATCGCAGCAACGATCAAACCTGGGCACAAACTTAGGGTGGACATATGCGGGGCTTATTTCCCTCTGTTTGATCGCAACCCAAACACTGTGGAAGGAATCTTTGGCAAAAGCACCGCCGTGGCGACCGAATCCGTTCATCATTCCACGGCCCACTCCTCAAGAATTCTTCTTCCGGTAAAGCAAGGCGACTAAGCCTTTTAGTGACATATTCATTCACCCATCGCATTCAGATGAAAAAAGTTCATTCAAAACCATTTGGAACTCACTCATGCAACTGGCATCGGTTCTAACGCCCATTAATGAAGAAAACCTTTCGCTTGCCGCGCAATGCGGGATCGATGGAGTGGTAATCCGGTACCCGGGACCAAAATTGGAGGATCTGTCCAGGCTTAAAGCACAAATCGAAAAGCATGGCCTCAAAGTCCTGGCGGTGGAAGGCTACCTGCCTATTGAAAAGATCAAGACCGGCACCGATCACGATGGCCACGACCTTGAAGCCATGAAAAACCTGATACGCAACATGTCCAGGGAAAACATTCCTTTGCTCTGTTACAATTTCATGTCAGGCACTGATTGGGTCAGAACACGACTGGACACTCCAGCCAGAGGCGGCGCAAGAGTCACCGAATTCAAACTGAAGGACGCCGAACATGCCATCTCCCTGAATGCCGCCAACAAAAAGATTACTTCAGAAACCATTTCCGCAGACACTCTCTGGGTTAATCTGGAAAAGTTTCTCCGGGAAGTGATTCCTGTGGCCGAGGAATGCTCCGTGACGCTTGCCATGCATCCGGACGACCCTCCACTGCCGGCTTTCATGGGCAAGGCGCGCATCATGAATTGTGTGGAATCCTTTGAAAGACTGGTGAAACTGGTACCCAGCAAGCGCAACACCATCTGCTTCTGCCTTGGCACTTTTGTAACCATGGGCGTGGATATACCCAAAACCATTCGACGACTGGGAAAGCATATCCAATATGTCCACTTTCGGGATGCAAGGGGTTCTGCCGAAGCCTTTGTTGAAACCTTCCAAGACAACGGGCAAACGGACATGGCAGAGGCCGTGCGCGCCCTCAGGGATGTTGGCTTTGAAGGCCCCATGAGGCCAGACCATGTCCCCCAACTGATCGGGGAGGAAAATGGAGAACCCGGCTACACCATGCTGGGAAGATTGTTTGCTTTCGGATATATTCGTGGACTATTGCATGCCACCGACCCCAGAAGGGATTAAACCCGCACCATGCCAAAAATAACCGCAATTGAAACTGCCGTGCCGGCAGGGATCATGACCAACCTTGTTCTGCTTCGGATTCACACCGATGACGGCTTCATTGGTTGCGGAGAAACTTACTACACGCCTCACGCCATCGAGGGAATGATTCACGACTGGATGGCGGAGAGATTGCTTGGCGCCGAGGCAACAGACATCGAATCACACTGGCGGTTCCTGTACGAGCGCTGCACGGCGTTTGGATTTCCCGGTGCGGAACTGCGTGCCATTTCCGCCATCGACGTCGCCTTATGGGATATCCTGGGCCAGATCTGCAAACAACCTATCTGGAAATTGCTCGGCGGTGCCACCCAAAAGAAGGTTCGTATCTACAACACCTGCGGCGGACCTGGCTATGGCACCCAAAAACAAAGACCTGCGGGGGCACATCCCGGCTGGCCGGGCCATGGAGACGAAGGCAAACCGGGACCGCTGCAAGACAACTGGTCTTCGTTCCACGCCGCGGGGGACCTTGCCGAGGAACTTGTTGCCGAAGGCATCACAGGCATGAAAGTGTGGCCTTTCGACCGGTTCGCCCACCAGGGTGGTGGCGCCTACCTTTCCGCCGCCGACATTGAGGCAGGAATGAAACCTCTGCGTGAAATCCGCAAGCGGGTGGGTGACAAAATTGAAATCATGATCGAGGGGCACGCCTTCTTCCAATTAGCTTCCGCTTTGCGCCTGGCCCACGCCCTTGCAGAGATCAGACCCTTCTGGCTGGAAGATGTTTTGCGGGTGGACAATCTGGAAACCCTGTCTGATTTTCGGCATCAATGCAGGCTCCCCATCGCAGCTTCGGAAATGCTGCTTGGGCGCCCAAGCTACCTTAACCTTTTACAGGCAAAAGCCGCAGATTATGTCATGATCGATCCCACCTGGGCCGGTGGCATCAGCGAAACAAGGCGCATTATAGAACTGGCGCAAACCTACAATATTTCCGCAACCATGCATGATTGCACCGGACCAATGACTCTTTACTCCGGCCTGCATTGCTCCGTGGCTTCCCGAAATGTGGTGCTTCAGGAAACCGTCCGCGCCCATATTCGCACTTTCTACAAACACCTGATTGACCGGCAGCCTGTCATTGAAAATGGATGGTTGATGCCTCCCATGGATCCGGGGCTTGGCACGGCTTTCCTTCCGGAGTTATTCCAAGCAGGAAGCCATGGTTTCCGCAGAACCTCTCTTTAAACCTTACAAAAGGGCTGGCGGCACTTGATGAATACCAGCACGGGTATTTCCGAAAGTTCACCAAACCCAACCGGGGTTCGCCACCAGATTATTGGCATTACCACGCTTGTGGCGTTCACCATGTATCTGGATCGCATCTGCATAGCGGAAATAGCCAAGCTGGATGACTTCCGTAACACTCTCTTGCTTTCCGAAAAGGAAACCGGCGCCATCCTATCCGCTTTTTTTTTCACCTACGCACTTGGCCAGGTTCCTGCTGGCTGGCTTTCGGATCGCCTTGGTTCCAGAATCATGCTTCCGGTGTACATTATCATCTGGTCCATATGCACCATGTTCACGGGCCTTGCAAATGGATTTGCCATGCTTTTTATTGCAAGAATGCTGTTTGGTTTTGCCCAGGCAGGCTGTTATCCCACTGCCAGTAGCCTTATCAAAAGATGGATCCCTCCCCTTAAGCGCGGTACAGCCAGCTCTTTGGTATCGTTCGGTGGCAGACTGGGGGGAGCGACCGCACCGCTCCTTACCGCCTGGTTGTTACGCGACATTCTTGGCTGGCGCGGTGTCCTGATTGCTTATGGCCTATCTGGCTTGCTGGTTGCCGTACTATTCCGAAAAATGGTTCGGGAAAAACCATCGGATCACCCCGCTTGCAATCAGGCTGAGATTAACCTTGTTGATGACAATACAACTTTAACCAATTCCAAAGATGCCCTTCGCTTCCCATCCATCATGCCACTCCTAAAAAGTGGACCACTCTGGTGTATGTGCTCACTCCAGTTTGGAATCAATATTGGATGGGTTTTTCTGGTCACTTGGCTGCCAAAGTACTTGAAGGATGTCAAACAGGTTGACCCGGGTTTGGGTGGGTTGATGTCCACTTTGGTACTTTTTGCAGGGATCGTTGGCACTCTAAGTGGCGGCCCCCTTACCGATTTTTCCGTTCGCAAGCTCGGCAAACGCTGGGGTAGATCCATACCCATGATTGGCTCTTATGTTCTTGCCATCGTTGCCTACCTTTCCTGCCTGCAACTAGAATCAGCCTGGGCGTTCATAGCAGCGGCTTCGGTGGTAGCTTTTGCCACCGACCTAAGTGTGCCGGGCATTTGGGCCTATATGCAAGATATCGGCGGGAAAAACCCCGCGGCGGTGTTTGGATGGGGGAATATGTGGGGCAATTTTGGCGCCGCCACCACGCCTTTTTTAGTTCCGATTGTTCTGGAAAAATGGGATGCCAATGGAGACTGGCATGAGGCCTTTATCATGTTTTCTGCCGGCTATGTCGTCGCCGCAATTGCCGCCTTGTTAATCAATGCAGAGCGCACCGTTGAGTAAGAATTGCTTCCAAGAATTCTCCCTGAGAAAAAATATTTCAACAGCCTGTTCATAATTGTGGCGAACAAACAAACGGGAAGTTAGGATGACTTATGTTCCTTGAACTTGCCAGATAGCTGACCCACCTTTACTTTGCTTTTTGGAAATCTCATCATGACAAAAACAATGCTTCGAGCCTCGGCGATTGCGTTTTTAATTCTTGCAATGGATGGCAGCCAAACCCAAGCGCAAAAAGCCCCTTACGATGTTTTCCCTGCCGCAGAGCCACCCTACTACAGAGTTCGCTACGAGGCATCCGCCAAGCCGGGTGAGCTGATTTTTCCCGTCAATTACACCATTTGGATTCCCAAGGGAGTTAAAACTCTCCGTGGCGTGATTGTCCACCAGCATGGTTGCGGTGAAGGATCTTGCAAGTCAGGCCTTACAGGAGCCTATGACCTTCACTGGCAGGCCCTTGCCAGGAAACACGATTGTGCACTGCTTGCGCCATCGTACGAGCAACCAGACAAAGCCGATTGCCAGATGTGGTGCGACCCGCGCAATGGCTCCAGCGCGGCATTTCAAAAATGCCTTGCCGATCTCGGAGCGAAATCCGGTCATCCGGAATTAGCCATGGTTCCATGGGCGCTATGGGGGCATAGTGGTGGTGGCCATTGGGCTGGGGGAATGGTCATGCTTCACCCTGAAAAAGTTGCAGCGGCCTGGCTGCGGTCTGGCGTCCCACTGCTCAAGGAAAATCCCGAGCGATCCAGCATCAAGGCTCACAAGCTTCCTGAAGCAGCTCTGAAAGTGCCGGTCATGTGCAACCCGGGAACCAAGGAAGGCGTGACCGTGAAAGACAGCCGCTTTGGCGGTGTTTGGCCAGCCAATGAAACCTTCTTCAACGAAGTTCGTTCCAAGGGTGGAATCATAAGCGTAGCCGTAGACCCACTTTCCAGCCATGAATGTGGCAACCAGCGCTACATGGCCATCCTTTGGCTGGATGCCTGCCTGGAGGCACGACTTTCCAAGACCCCAGGTTCTCCTTTGAATGCAATGCCCACCAGCAATGTGTGGCTGGCACCCATCACCGGCACCGAGGCAACCCCCATGGCAAAGTTCCAAGGCGAACCTCATAAAGCCGCATGGCTTCCAAATGAAAAGATCGCCAGGGCCTGGATGGAATATGTGAAGGACACCAAAGTTTCCGACACCACGGCACCACCAGCCCCCACCAATGTCAAGATGAATGGCACAGAACTGACATGGGATGCAGAAGCGGATCTTGAAAGCGGTCTGGCTGGCTTCATCATCGAACGTGATGGAAAGTTTCTGGCAAATGTCCCCGAGCAAGGCAAGAACCCGTTCGGAAGGCCGATCTTTCAAAATCTGCAATATAGTGACACTCCCACCCAACCGCTTGTTCCCATGAAATACACCGATGCAAAGGCAGAAGCCGGCAAAAAACACACCTACAGCGTTATTTCCGTGAACACCACGGGCCTGAAGTCAAAACCAACCATAGCAGCCAGCAGCAAATAGGCTTCAACCAAAGCAGACTACCAGAGAACCGTCATGGCGAAGTGCATGAGAGCGATTGCGTTTGCAGTAATTTTTTCCCTGCCACAGCTATTCATCTTCGCACAACCTCCAGAGGATGATACCTGGGATGACCTAAAGCTTTTACGGTCAAAAGGTACCCTGATTTTTCATGACTCTTTTGATCGCGAAGAATCAGGCAACCTTTCAAAAGCCATAGGCAATGGCTGGAATAGCGCGACTGCTGATCGTGTTCCTGACAAAAAACAGGCTGATCTGGATCAGGGCATTTTGAAGATTGATAGTGCACCAGAAGCCAACCACGCGGCGCACATTCACCACGAAGCCGGCTTCAAGGATGGTGGGGTTCTCATTAGGTTCAAATTCCCTGGTATTGGTCCAAAGGAATCACTCCAGATTGGATTTGTCGACAGGGAGACCAAGGGCATACATGCTGGCCACCTTTGCTATGCACTTTTGAACACTACACCAGCCATTATTACCATTATGGATTGGAAAACAGGGGTAATGAACCTGGAGAATCGTAGAAAACGCGATGAGGCACTAAAGGCAGGAAAGCCCATCCCGGAAGATTTGCAGGCATTATTCAAAAGCAAACAGACCACTTTGGCCTGGAAGCCAGATAGGGAATGGCACAATCTGGCGCTTGTTGTCGTGGAAAATGAAATGCGTGTTTCCATGGATGGCAAAGCCGTCGGCAAATTTCGATCCGAAGGTTTCGCACATCCCAACAAACGCTGGTTCAGCATGCTTGTCCCATCCAAAGTCTGGGTGGATGATGTGAAAATCTGGAAACTCCAATAACTTGTAGCAACATCATGAAAAATGCCCTCATTGGTTTGATTGTTTTGTGGCTGATCCCGGTTGGAATTTCCCATGCGGCGGATTTGGAATTTTCAGAAACCATTCCACTGCCGGAATGCCATAGTATTGGCTGGGTTCGGGCCAATACCGGGGTAAAGGGTCAAAATGCATGGGATGGAAAACTGGATGAAGCCAAATGGGGCACCCCATCTTCAATCCAAGTGGTTGAACGAAACTGGGCTTGGAGACTTGATGAAGGTCAATGGAAAGATGCTGTAAAGCTGAAAGGCGAAGGCAAGAAGGAGGATACCTCTTTCCAGCTTTGGATTCCAGAGGGGCCGCCTATCAAAGGGATCGTGGTAATTTCCGGGCATGGAAGCGGCGAGGCCCTTTACAAACACCCTGAACTAAGAAAACTCGCCCGGCAACTGCATCTGGCAATCTTCAAATTCCTGGGTAACCCCATGCAGCGGGGCTTCTGGCCAAAAAGCCTTATTCAGGATCGGTTGAAGGATTTTGCCAAAAAATCAAACCATCCCGAGTTGGAACACGCACCACTGTTTCTTTATGGGCATAGCAATGGAACCGGTTTTTCCGCACTTTTTGCCGCCATGGACAATCAAAGGGTATGGGGCTGGGTTTCCATGCGTCCTGGAATTACCTTCCAGGTCTATCAGCCAGATGCGGCCAAAGTGCCCGGCTTGGTAATTTTTGGCGAGGAGGATCCTTTTCTGGCCAGACCTTCAAAGGGTGAGAACCTTGCCGTGGTGGAAACTATGAGGAAAAACCACAGGGCCCTTTGGAACCATGCGGTAGAGCCAAAGACAGGGCATGGACCCGGGGAAAAGACGTGGCCGTTGGTCTTTTCATTTCTGCGCCATACTTTTTCTGCAAGGGTGCCAGTAAATGCCGACACTACCAAAGGCCCCGTTACCCTGAAAAACCTTGCTGAAGATAGTGGACATCTGGGTAAAAACTGGGATTCTGAAAAAGGTGGCTACCAAACTCTTGCTATCGCACCTTTTGATTCATTCCAGCAGAACAAATCTGTTGCATCTTGGCTGATCAATGCGGAATATGCCGCCGATTGGCAAGCTTTCCAGCGTGATGGCCAGTTACCCAAGGAAACACTACCCAAAGAACAAACCAGCAACCCCAAGAGTGCTCCTGTTACGGGGCAAATAAAAACCGCCCTTAACCCGTTAAAACTCTGGATGGACTTCGATCCTAATAAAGGCGATTTCAAAGAGGAGATCGTAAAGCAGGAAATCCAGAATGGTATTCTTAGCAGGGATTCCTACATCAGCGCCTATGTGAATGGGGAAGAGGTTCGAGTCTACTGCCGCTATAGCGTGAAAGAAGGTGCTCTCAATGCTCCTGGGCTAATGGATGTTCACGGGTGGATGGGTGCTCCGAACCCCAACCGAGAATACGTCCGACAAGGCTGGGCAGTGATGGCCCACGATTACTGTGGAAAAACAGCAAATCGAGAGCATTACACCAAGTATCCGCCCAAATTGGCTCATGGAAACATGGATCGCGGAATTTCATTTGTCATTCGCACGGAAACCGTGGATGGCAAATCCATCACCGACCCAAAACAGACTTCTGATTATATTTGGTATGCCATCCAAAGAAGAGTTTTGAGCTATCTTGCCAAACAAAAAGAGGTCGATCCCAAGCGGTTGGCAGGTTCCGGCTATTCCTATGGCGGAACCCTGATGTGGAATCTTGGAACCGACCCCCGTATCAAAGCAATTGTTGCGAGATTCGGCATAGGCTACAACGATTACTACCGCAGCAAGCAGGTGTGGATGTACAACCTCCCTTATGTCGAGCCAGCAAAATCACCCGGAGAGGAAATTTATCTTGCCACCATCGCACCGGAAGCGCATGTTCCTTACATTCAGGCTGCAACGCTTTTCTTGAATGGTTCCAATGACCACCACGGAGGCCATGAACGCGGCCTGGAAAGCTTCAAAAAGTTTAATCCGAAGGTTCCATGGAGCTTTGCCATTCAGGCCAGGGGCCACCACGACACCGACAAGATTGAACAGAATTCCATGCTATGGCTGGACAAACACGTGCTGGAGAAAAAGATTAACTGGCCAGGCCAACCCGTTTCATCCATTCGCCTGGATGCGACCGGTGTTCCTGAACTGGTGGTTGCACCCGACATGCCAGACAAGATCCGGAAGGTGGAAATTTACTACGCACTTAAAAACCCCTGTAGTTTCACCCGTGCCTGGCGGGATACCCCTGCCATCCACCAGGGCAGCACCTGGACCGCCAAGATGCCAGTATTGAATACGGACGACTATGTGTTTGGTTTTGCCAACATCACCTATGATTCCACTATTGTTCTTTCGACCAATTTTGAGGCCGCAATTCCTTCAAAATTAGGCAAAGCCCGGGCCACCGACAAGGAATCCGAGATTATCTCCAGCGGCAGCAACCATGGCATATGGACAAACATCGCCGAGGTGGAAGGCCCAAAGGGCATAAAAGGGTTTCGACCAACTAGTAATCAGAAAGGTTCAGAAACCGAACAACTATCCGACCCCAAGTGGAAATCCCCCGAGAAGGGGCAATTAAACTTCAAATACTACTGCACTGAACCGCAAAACCTGATCTTAACCGCAGGGGATCACTATCTGGCAGATATTGAAATCAAGGCTTCAGATAATTGGCAAGAAATGACGGTCCAAAGCTCACAGCTTAAAAACCGATTTGATCAAAGAACATTGCAAAGCTGGACCAGCATTGGAAAAATCCATTTCAAGCCCCAGCAAGGCTCCGACATCACCAAGGTAATTTTTGCAGAGTTCAAATGGGTCAAGCCCGTTCAATAAGCAAAGTTGTAATCATTACCACGATGGCAACCGATTCCCTCATCAATCCAATTTGACCGGCAAGGTCATCTTTTTGCTTTCGCGGATAATGGTCACTTGAATGGTGGTTCCCTTTTTCTCTCCAGCCATCAACTGCATGTACGTTTCAATGTTTGCGACTTTCTTTCCCTGAATCTCGGTGATACGATCCCCCTTGCGAATTCCAGCCTTGGCAGCCGGGTCTCCATCATTGACACCCTCCACCAGAACTCCGTCTTTATCATCCTCATATCCAGGGCGAATTCCCAACCTGGGCATGTTACCGGCGGGCCTTGGTGTACTGGAACCTTTCACCTCGACAAACTTTGGCGTCTTGGGATCCGCAATCAATTCTCCCGCAATATTTTCAACCAAGCCGACTATCTTCATCAAACCGACAAGATCAATCGTTTCCGCCTTATCCAGAGGGGTGTGATATTCCGGATGAACCCCTGTCCAGAAGAAAAGCACGGGAACTTTAGCCTCGCAGAAAGAAGCATGATCGCTAGGCCCAAAGCCACTTTGCTTTTTCACCAAGGTGAAACTTTCATTTGGATTCCATTTTTGCAGCAAAGGCTCAAAGATCTCGGCTGTTCCAGTCCCTTCAAGAAGAATCTTTTCTTTTTTGGTCTTTTCATCCGGCCTTAACCGGCCAATCATGTCCAGATTGATCATCACCGAAGTCTTGTCGATCGGGTAAACGGGGTTCTTGGTGTAAAAGCTGGAACCAAGCAAGCCCAATTCCTCTCCACTGAAAGCCATGAAAAGAATGCTTCTACCCTCATAACCTTTTTTGGATGCGAAACGGCGAACCAACTCCAAAAGGCCCGTGGTTCCTGAGGCGTTATCATCCGCGCCATGATGGATGGAAAGTTTTTTCTGGTTGGAAAGGCTGCCCTGCCCGCCATAACCCAGATGATCATAGTGAGCGCCAATGACAACCACCTGATCCGCCAAAGGCCCCTTGCCCTCCAGTTTGCCGATAACATTTTTCAGAGGCACCATCTCCTTGCCACGGGTCAATGGTAAATCCACCGATATAGCCACATCCAATTCAGAACTATCTGGCTTCATGGACTTTTCAATATTTTCCTGCGCCTTGTCCAATTCACGACCCAACCACTGTTCAGCAATCTTTCTGGAAACATGAAAGGCTGGAATCTTCGCAGTGGTTCGTGCAAGTGCCGTGTAATCAAATGGAAGCAGGGCATCCGATGTTTCCCTGGCAGTCTCCCGGTCGTTTACAAAAAGAACTGCCAGCGCGCCATGGGTTGCGGCGTTGGATATCTTTTCTGTTAGGGAAGCAGCCTGCTTTTTCTTGGCATTGCTGTCAAACACCTTTGATTCTTCCGCAAACTTTGGGGCATCCCTAAACACCATCACTATTTTTCCCTTGGCATCCAAACCAGCATAATCGTCGTACTTTTTCCCTTCGTCAACCGTCATGCCAAAGCCCGCGAATAGCAGTTTTCCTTCCGCCTTGCCAGCAGCCGAAAGTCCCAAACCCTGAACCATTTCCTCAGTCAACGTTTTGGATTCACCAGAACCCTTTTTCCATTCCACCTTTGCGGGGGCATCGAGTCTGGCTCCGGAAATTTTAAAAGGCTGGAAGTATGTGCCATCTTTACCCATGGGTTTCAAACCAGCTTTTTTGAAACTTTCCGAAATATAATCGGCGGCAAGATTGAGCCCCTTGGTGGTGGGCCCCCTGCCCTCGCACTCCTTGGAAGCCAGGAAAAAGAGATCAACCCCTGCCTGGGAATTTTTCAGGGAGGTGTTATCAAGCTTTTCAGCAGCCCATCCTTGCAGCAGAAAAAAAACCGCGACGAATGAAGAACATACCACACCAATGAATCTGTTCATGTAAGCTCCCCGGGATAGTCAGGATCTGAGACTATCATAGCGATGAATTCGTTTCTTTATCAATCAAAAGAAGATCAACCGATGATAATTCTCGGCTGTTTTTCAGGATCAGGTTGGGCTTTTTTGATCAGTTCCCGAACCATCCAGGGCACATTTCCCTCACCAAAGAACAAAAAGCTTAGGTTCGCAGCCAACGGACTTTCGTTGGACCAACCAAAATGGATTTCAGGTGGTTTCCCATACTTGCTTAATTCCAAAGCCGTGGCGGCAATCACATGGGAGATCGATGGACAGCGCGAAACCTTCAGTACAAACCTTCCATCGTACTGTTTCACCTCAAGCAATGGTCTTTGATAGAATTCGCTGGTATCCCCACGTTCCACCTCGAAAAACAGAATGGGAATGTCAGGGGAAAGGCGGTGTTCACTGCGAATGATCTCTTCCTTGGCAACCAGGTCCCTTCCACCGGGTCGGTGGGGC